>JAICHS010000089.1 GCA_025924775.1 Rhodanobacteraceae bacterium | reverse complement strand
GCGTCGCTGCGCTCGAGCGCGATGCGGAAGGCGTCGTTGTTCTGCAAGGCAGTGCGGAATGCGTCGTTGCTGGCGAGCGCGTTGCGGAAGGCGTCGTTGTGTTCCAGCGCATTGCGGAACGCGTCGCTGTTGGCAAGCGCAGTGCGGAACGCCGCATTGTGCGCCAGCGCGTTGCGGAAGGCGTCGTTGTGCTCCAACGCGGTGCGGAACGCATCGTTGCTGGCGAGCGCGTTGCGGAAGGCATCGTTGTGTGCCAGCGCGTTGCGGAAGGCGTCGCTGTTCTGCAAGGTGGCGCGCAGCGCATCGCTGCGCGCAAGCGCCGTGCGCAGGGCATCGCTGTTGGACAGGGCGGTGCGCATTTCGCTGTTGGCCAGCGCGGTGCGGAACGCATCGCTGCGCAGCAGCGTCAGCATCGCCGGATCGTTGATGATCTTCTGGTAGGCGTCGCTCTGGACGAATTTCGCCGCGTCCTGGTTGCCGAGCTGAAGGTCGCTGCTGCTCACCTGGCTCGCCTCGTAACGCTGCGCCGGGGCGATCGTTGCCGCAGCCATTTCGTTGGCGCCGTGCGGGAACAGGTCGCCCATGTAGGCGACCCCCACCGCGACCGCCACGACCGCCGCCGCCACCGCCGTGACCAGTGCCTTCTTCTGCATCGTCATGCTTGCCATTTGCGTGCCCCTCGATTCGTGTCTGTGGTGGGTTGGTGTCCTGCGCCATCCGATGCGCGCCGCACGCCACCCAATACGGCTGGCATCGCTGAAAGTTGGTGGGTGCGTCAAATCGGGCTGCTGCACCACGGGTCGGGCCGCCGCCGCCGCGATGGCCAGCAGGCTTGCATGCAGCGCCGCGGGCGGTTCCGGCACGGGCGCGACCCCGCGCAGGGCCGTATCCAGTTCCAGCAACTCTGCCCGCGCGGCGCGCAGTTCCGGCGATCGTTCCAGCGCGTCCTGTAGGCGCGCGCGCGCCGCGGGATCGAGGTCGCCATCCAGCTCCGCGTGCAGCCACGCCAGTTCGCGAGGGTCGATCATGCCGTCACCACGCCGTGGGCGAACAGTTTTGCGTGCAGTTCCTGGCGGGCGCTGTACAGCCGCGATTTCACGGTCTTCTCCGGGATGTGCAGGATCTCGGACATCTGGGCGTAACTGCATTCGGCGAAGTGCCGCAGCACGATGACGACCCGGTGGTCATCCGGCATTTCCATCAGCGTCGCCTGGATCATGTCGTGCATCTGGGCGTCTCCAGCCAATTGTTCGGGATTGCGTTCGGCGCTGGCCAGCGGAAATTCCGCCACGTCGAGCGAAACCGTTTCGGCGTGGCGCCGGCGCTTCAGGCGGTCGATGGACTCGTTCACGGCGATCCGGTACACCCAACTGAACAAGCGATAGTGCGGGTCGAATCCGGCGATGTTCTCGAATACTTTCACGAACACGTCCTGGGTGGCGTCCGCCGCCTCCGCGGCATTGCCGAGCATGCGGTAGGCGACATTGAACATCGGCCGTTCGTAGCACGTGACCAGGCGCGTGAATGCATTGGCGTCGCGCGCCTGCAGGCTCGCGACCCAGGTTGCGTCGGGTTCGTCGTTCGTTCGACCCACTTCAGCCATATACGCCTCAGTCCCCGAAAAGTTGGTGGGGCTGCGAGGTCGGCCGCGCCACGCGGCCTGGGTCAACCGTCGCGCGCCGGGGTGACGGTCACGGAGAACAGCTTGTCCATCCCGGAATAGCGAAAGACGTCGTAAACGTGGAGGTTGACGTTGATCAGGCGGATGCCCGCGCCCGCCGCCACCAGGCGCTTGTGGGTCCTCAGGAGCACGCCGAGGCCGGCGCTGGAGATGTATTCGAGGCCGCCCGCGTCGATCACGCACGGCGGTGGCACCGTGTCCAGGAACGCCTGCGCCGCGGCCGCCTGGGCCGCGTCCAGCCGGCCGACCAGCAGCACGCGGCGATCTTCTGCGTAGCGGATATCAAGCATGGTCCTGCGCCATCCTCTTGGTAAAAGTGACCTTGCTTTCGCGGTTGCGGTATTCGTAGTGGATCGCATCCACCATCTTCGAAACCAGATACAGGCCCATGCCATTCGGGTGGCGTGTCGCAAGCGGCGCGTCGATGTCCAGTTCGGGCGGCCGGGTCGGGTCGAAGGGGTCAACGTCGTGGTCGGTCAGGCTCACTTCGACCGCGTCACCGACCCAGTCCAGCCGCAGGCTGATGTCATGGTCCGTGCCCTGGTTGTACTTGACCAGGTTCACGAACAACTCCTCGATTGAAAGATCCACCGGCATCCGCAGCGCGGGCGCAACCGGTCGATCGGAAAAAAACCGGTCGGTTGCGGCGACGATGGCCTGCAATTCATCGAGCGAACGCTTGCATGTCAATTCCACCGAACCCCTCCCTTCCGGTGTGTGCGCATCAAGGCGGGGCGTCGATGTGAACCCCACCATCAAGGAGCAGTTTGGCCACTATAACGCCAATTCGTCGGGCCGACCGCAACCCGGCCAGTGCCGGATTCGCGGCGGCTCGCGGACCGGCGCCCGCGTCGTTTTGCGGCCCGCGCAGCCCGGTGCGGGGGCGGTGCTTGCGCCGTGGCATCGGCAGTACGAGACTGGCCGGCATCTGCAGGTTGGGGACCGCCGATGGAAGCCGCCGTGCAAGCGAGTGAAGACGCGGTCCGCAAGGATTTGCTGGAGGCTTTGCTGGCGGTCACCCGCACGCTTGGCGGGCCGGGCGGCGGGGCGGCCGCGGCGGAACTGGCCGAGGTGGCGCGCGTGCAGACCGGCGCCCACACCGCGGCGCTCTGGCGCCGCGACACGCAGACGGGCGAACTGGCCTTGCTGGTGCCCGCCCGCGATCCCGCGCCACGGCTTGCGGCCGGCGCCGGACTAGCCGGGCGTTGCGCCGAAGGTGGCCGCATGCTGCTGGAGGTCGATGCGGGAGCGGCCGTGGACATCGTCGCGGCAACGGCGGGCGGTCGCGAAGGCGCGGGTCGGCCGGGGCCGGTGCTGAGCTTGCCGCTGGTGGTAGGCGAGGTCGTGCTCGGGGTCCTGCAGCTGGTGTACGCAGCCGGGCGCGGTTTCGACCCGAACACGGTGCTGCTCGCGCAGGTGCTCGCCGCCGAGGGCGCGCTCGCATTGCGCGAGGCCGGCCCGGGCGTGGCCAACACTTTGCACAGCGAGGTGGAAGTCGCGCGCGCGATCCAGCGCAGCACCCTGCCCACGCAGATGCCCGCGGTGCCGGGCTACGACCTGTACGGCCATTTCCAGCCGGCCACTTATGCCGGTGGCGACATGTTCGACGCCGTGCAATTGCCGATGGGCGTGTTCCTGCTGCTCGGCGATGCCACCGGCCATGGCTTTGGCCCCGCGCTGTCGGCGATGGAAATGCAGGGCATGCTGCGGATCGCGTTCCGGCTCGGCGCCAGCCTCGACGACGCCTACCGGCACGTCAACAACCAGTTGGCGGAAGACCTTCCGGACGACCGCTTCATCACCGCCTTCATGGCGTTCCTCGATGCACGCTCGCACAGTGTGCGCTACCACTGCGCGGGTCAGGGGCCGTTGCTGCTCTTCCACGCGGGCGACGGCCGTTGCGAATGGATCGAACCGACGACCTTCCCGGTGGGCGTGATGGAGTTGGCCGAAACGCCGCGGGCGGCGACGCTGCGGATGGATGCGGGCGACGTCCTTGCCTTGATTTCCGACGGCCTGTACGAGCGCACCGATGCCGCCGATGCCGAATTCGGCCAGGCGCGGGTTGCCGACGTGATCCGTCGCGGCCAGCACCTGCCGATGGCGGAACTGTGCCAGCGCCTGCTGGCGGCGGCGGACGCGTTCGCCGGCGGGATTGCCGCCGCGGACGACGTCACCTTGATCCTGGTGCGGCGGTTGCCCGCGGCCGCCGGTGCGACGCCGGAACAAATCCCGGCACGTGACGCCTGATAAGGTCCATCCGCTACGGTGTGGCACTATGCTTGGCGGACAGCGAGTAGCCGCACCCGTATCCGCACAGGGCTGGTATGCATGGCTGACGTCTTCATTTCCTACGCCCGCGCCGACAAGGCTCGCGTTGCGCCGCTGGTGGCCGCGATCGAAGCCAAGGGCTGGACGGTGTGGTGGGATCCGGAGATTGCGCCTGGCCGCGAGTTCGACGATGCGATCGATCTGGAGCTGCAGGCCGCAAAAGCCGTGCTGGTGGTGTGGACGCCGACTTCGGTCGCTTCGCGCTGGGTCCGCGGGGAGGCGCGCGATGCGGCCGACCGCAACATCCTGGTTCCGGTACGCTTCGAGCAGGCGCGCTTACCCATCGACGTGCGCGCGATCCACACCACCGACCTTGACGACTGGCACGAAGATGCTGCGAGCGCGCCGGCGCAGGCGTGCCTGCACGCATTGGCCGCGATGATCGCGCATTCGCAGGCCGCGCGCGCCAGCGAGATGGAAACCACGGCGGCCCTGGCCGAAAAATCCGCGCCGCATTATTCGGTCTGCGTTCTGCCCTTCACCAACATGAGCGGCGATCCCGAGCAGGAGTACTTCAGTGATGGCATGACCGAGGACATCACGACCGATCTCAGCAAGGTGTCCGCGCTGTCGGTGACGTCCAGTAACAGTGCATTCCGGTACAAGGGCAAGCACGTCGATATCGCAGCGGTGTCCCGCGAGCTCAAGGTGACCCATGTCCTTGAGGGCAGCGTACGCAAGGCCGGCGACCGTATCCGCATCAACGCGCAGTTGATCGACGGTGCCAGCAACAATCATGTGTGGGCCGAGCGTTATGACCGCGACGCCAGTGACATCTTTGCCGTCCAGGACGAGATTTCGCACGCGATCGTGAAGGCATTGCGCTTGCGTCTGCTACCGGGCGAGCGCAAGGCCATCGAGCATCGCGACACCGAGAGCGTCGAGGCACACGATCTTTACCTGATGGCGCGGCAAACGTATGTCACGGGGCAGGAAGCGGATGCGCGTTCGGCCGAAGCCATCGTGCGCCTGTGCGCGCAGGCTACGAAATCCGACCCCAATTACGCCCAGGCCTGGGCGCTGATGGCGGTGGGCTACTACAAATTGCAGATGCTGGGGAATGGTGGCGTACAAGACGGCATGGCTGCGGTGGAACGAGCGCTCGCGCTGGATCCAAACCTGGCCGAGGCGCATGCCGTCAAAGCGCAGATTCTGCTGGGGGCGGGGAACGCTGCGGCCGCAGCCGTGGAAGCTGCTACCGCACTCAAACTGGACCCGGAGTCGTATGAAGCCAATCGTGCGGCGGCGCGTTTGAATTTTCAGCTACGCAATTTCAATGATGCGATACGTTTTTATGAAAAGGCGGTTGTGGTGATGGATGCCGACATCAGTTCGGTCAACGTGTTGATGAGCTGTTATGCCGCGGTGGGTGACGCCGCAGGTGTCCGCCGTACCGCGGAGCTGGCGCTCAAACGCGCCGATGCCACTTTGGCGCACGACCAGAACAACTCCGGCGTCATCGGTTACAGCGTTTATGCACTTGCGGCACTGGGTGATGCCGAGCGCGCCAAGGCGCGCATGACCCGCGCGATGCTGATCGATCCTGACAATTTCAACATGCGCTACAACTTTGCGTGCGCGTTGGCGGCGCAGTTGAAGGACCGGGACGCGGCGCTGGAAATGTTTGGGTCGGTGCTGGAAACCATCACGGACGATTTTCTGGCCTATGCCAAGGCTGATTCGGATTTCGATTCCCTGCGCGACGACCCGCGCTACAAGGAAATGGTCGCCGCCGCCGAGGCGCGTCTCGCGGCGGCGCGGGGTACAGCGCCACCGGCAACCGGGCAGCCTGCGTAGGACCGCGCGGCGATAGCCGGGGCGCTTACAGCTTGCCGGCTTCCAGCGGCCGCTGGCGGTGCATCACCGCCCACTCGACGTGTTCGGCCAGCGCGGCTTCGCCCAGCGCGCGCAGGATCTCGCGCTGTTCATCGGCGTCGCCGGCTTTGTCGAGCGCACTGCGGGCATTGCCGAACACTCGTTCCATGAAGCGGTACTGGCGGATCAGTTCGCGGTCGGCCTTGCGGAACGAATACGCCTCGCGCACTGCGGCGAAGATCGAGAAGATCGCCATCACCACGATCAGGTCATTCTTGGCGTTGTTCGACAGCGTGTGCATCAGCACGGCCAGCACCACGCTGATGAGGATGCCCGCCAGCAGGCACATCGCGCCGATCGCTTCGTTGACGCGGTGGCTGCGCTCTCGCTGCTCGGTGCGGACGCGGTAGTAGCCAAGCTCGCCATGCGAGGCATCGCCCACCCATTCGTCGATCACGCCGCGCAAGGTCGTCGCGTCCTGTCGTTCCGGCCAGGCCTGACCGAACAATCCCGCACTGCGCATCACATTGCGCACCCAGCCCAGCTCGATGTCCTGCTTCTGCATCAGGCTGTCGCGCGCGAATTCGGGATCACCGGTCAGCGAAATGCCGGCGCGACGCCAATAGCACTGCACGCGCAGGCCTTCGGCGAGCGCGCGGTAATCAAGATATTTGCGGTGCCAGCCGCGGCGCCTCGCGATGGCGTTCACGACCACGCCGGTCGCAAACAGGAACAGGAACACCAACAGCAACCGGTCCTGCTCGGGCAGGTTGTCGTACATGGTGAAGGCCACGCCCATCACGAATGCGACCAGGTAGATCACCCGCATCGCCAACAGCACGCGTTTCTGGAAATGGATCGCCAGCCAGTCCGCGCTCTGGAACAATGTCGCGGGCGAGGGTTGCGCGGGCGTACCGGCGTTCGCTGCAGCGGCCCCGTCGTCGATGCCGGGACCATCGGCCTCGATCTGGTGGCTGTAGGTTGCGACATCGACGTTGAAGGCGTCGGTATGCGCGAACACCGTGCGGAACGCCTGCGGCATCGGCGCATCGGGTTCGGAAGCTGTGTCGAGATTGCGCCAGATCATCTGGCCCGGCTGCAGCGGCGCGACGGGCACGCCGTTCGGCGCATCGCGCGAACACACCAGGTGGCACAGCAACCGCTCGTCGCCGCCGCCATACAGGCGCGGACGCTTGTCGCGCCGGCGTTCGATGCCACCAGGTGGCGTGCCGGTCAGGAAATAATCCACGATTTGCGCGGTGCCGCCAAGCCGGTCGCTGTCCTTGCCATCCCAAATCGCCAGCAGCAGGTGGCAATGCCGCGCCACGAACATCCCGACGTGCGCGTACTGGCAATCGCGCTGGTCGCCCGGCGTCGAGACCTCGGCGTGCGTATGGCCCGTCAGCAGCGGCAGCTCGATCAGACGCGCCCGCGCGCACAACGATTCGAAGCGCGCGCGGGCGGCGGCGTCGGTGAAGTCCTGGGCGTACAGTTCGCGTGCGAACGGCAAGGGCGAGACGAGCTGCGCGCCGAGCTTCAGGCCTTCCTCGGCCACCAGCTGGTCGCCGCCTTCGGCCAGCGGTGACAGGACCGTCAGCGGCGAGTGCGGAAACTCGTTCTGCAGTTGCACGAACAGCTCCCGCACGCGGGCGCGGATGACCTTGACCTCGCCCGCGACAATGTTGCGGTGGCTGGTGATGCCGATCACCAGTGGCGCGCTTGCGGGGGCGTCGTGAGCGATCACCGCCACACGCGCCGGTGCGGTGCCGCTGCCATTGCCGGTTTGCGTGGCTGTCGAATTTGTCATCGGGCTGGTTGGATGTTCGTCTTGCATCGAATGTGATCGTGCGGATTCAGAAGGGCATCGTTTTTCAGAATGGCTTCATGTTCTGCCGTCCTTCCGGGGACCGCCCGCAAACGACGCCGGCGGTCCCGGAATGCAACAAATACTTCGAGCTCTTTCGCCTTATTGGTTCGTGGTGGTAGGTGCGGAGCCGCCGCCAGAGCTGACTGTGCCGGTCCCGCCGCCAGCTCCCGCCATGCCGGCGAACGAATTACCGCTGGCGCAGGCCATGATCAACTGCTCCGCTTCCGTGAACCATGAACCATGAACCTGTCGACGTGGTGGTTGCGGCGCTCGCGGCGCCTGCGCTACCAGCCAGTGCGAACGCGATCAGCCGGGTCGCCGGGGAATAGTTGGCGTTGCACGATGCTCTCCTTCCGTGTGTGCGGCGGGGTGCCGCGGTGAAACGACGAAGATCGATTCAGTGCTTTCAGCTCTAGTTGTTGTGGATGGTGGGCGTACCGCCATTGCCTGTCGTGCCGGTCGAGAGTACGGAGCAGTAGTCGATGCCATCCAGATTGACCATGATGACGTAGGGGTAATTGGCGCCGGAGTTGTTGTTGTTTTCCGTCACGCTCATTTGCACGGG
>JAICHS010000088.1 GCA_025924775.1 Rhodanobacteraceae bacterium | reverse complement strand
TGGCAGAGCCTCGACCACGAGCGCGATTACAACGCAGGGCTCACGTTCCGCCATGATTTCGGACGCGTGCGCGCAGACTTGAGTTACACCTACACCTACACCTACGCACTCGGCAAGATCGGTTACGTGTTTGCCTCGCCTGCCGCGCTGCCCATCACGCAGCAACCGTTCGTCGACACGGTGGGCAACGCCTTCCCGGACAACCACTATCACATCAACACCCTGCAGCTCGGTTTCGACATTGCCTTCTCGCGCATGTTCGGAATGCGGGTGTTCGACATTTTCGAGACCGGGAGTTTCGCCGACTGGCACTACCTCGGGCTGCAGGACAATCTGGTGATCGACCACAGGATCTACACCGACCTGGGGCCGCAGCCGCATTACAGCGCCAACCTGATTGGCGTGATGCTCAACGTGAAACTGTGAGGACAACGCCGTGATCTTCACGACACGCGCTGCAATCGTTGCCTCGATCGCATTGGTGGCGATGGCCGTCGGCGTGGCGCTGGCCGCGACTCCGCAGTTCGACGATTTGCGCAACCAGAAGCCGATACACGGCGACGCGGTAGCGGGCGCGACCAAGGCCGCCCCCTGCGCGGCTTGCCACGGCAGCAACGGCGTCGCGGCCGCGCCCACCTTTCCGAATCTCGCCGGGCAATCGGCAACCTACCTGTACGTGCAGTTGCGCGCATTCAAGGACGGATCGCGCACCGGCGCGGTGATGCAACCCCTCGCGAAAGCGCTGACCGACCAGGACATTCGCAACCTTGCCGCTCATTTCGCGTCGCTGCCCGCCAGGGCCGCGACGCAGAAGGCACCGAAATCGCCGCGTGGTTCCATCCTGTTCCACGATGGGGACGTCGCGAAAGGCGTGCCGCCCTGCCAAGGCTGCCATGGTGTCGACGGCAGGGGTCCGCGTCCCGACCCCACCAGCACCGCACCGCAACCGGCGTGGTCGACGTTCCCTCACCTCGCCGGCCAGAACGCCCCATACCTGTTGAGACAGTTGCAGGCCTACCGCGACGGTACGCGCATAGGCACCAGCAACGACAAGGTGATGCGGGGCGTCGCGCGCAACCTCAGCGCGGCCGACATGCGTGCGCTCGCCGATTACGCGTCGACCTTATAGCGACCGGGCCTTTCACGTCGGGAAGGCCTGAAGCAGAGGGTTGGTCGGGGCTCAATAAAAAAAACGGCTAACATTGCCAGATGCCTTTGTTTTTGCATTCGAAATTTGGAATCAGGCAACGGGCTTCTACCTTCGTCGTGAGCTTGTCCCAGTCGCCACGTACCCTCCTACGAGATCCGGCGCCATCAAGTCGGCACGTCGGGTGGAAACAAAACCCAGCTTGGCGTAACGATCTCGCAGTCACCGGGTAGCTTTCGGTTTCGGCAAGGAGAACCGCTCCGGTGGCAGGCGTCGATGCCAGTTGGGATCGAAATTGCGTCAAACCAAACCGTCGTAGGCCGTCGCGGGGCTACGTTTTGGTGTGCTCGGTGATCAACCGAGTTTTTCAACAGAATCGGCAGATTCCGGCCGGTCATCATGCCCGGTGCGGACACGTGACGTGCTGTTCAGTTGTATCCCGGGGGTAGCAGGCAGGGCTTTATCGGTTGGCGCAGATAGACGGGCTTCACCCCCAACTTCCCTGCCCACGCGGGCGGCGCTTCACGACTATCGAAATGCATCACGTCGATGGGCTGGCTCAAGCGCTGAAACGCGTTGTGCAAAACGATCAGCATGGTGCGAACGCTGAGTCTCCTTCTGTTTCGAAATAGGCCGCATACAGGCAGTCGAGCACGGTCGACATGTCTGCCAGCAGCGCGTTGTCATCCTCGCCGTGGCGGGCGCGCGCACCCGCCATGACGCTGGCGAAGCCGGCGGCGTCGGCCACGGGTACACCACCGATGTCGAGGTAACCGATCAGGCACCCCAACCGTGCCAGGCGTGGATCGCGATCGAGACCAAAGCTCGCGGCCACGACTTGGAAGGTCACGCGCGCGCCGACGTGGCTGAACTCGGCGCCATCGAAATCGAACCCCACGGCACGCTTGGGGCAATCGGCGGGCTTCTTCAGCCAACGAAATTGCGCGCGCGGATCGATGAAGCGGCCGATCATCCAGGCCGAGGCGACGCGGTCGATCCACAGGTGTCGGCGTGTGGCCCATACCCGGCCGCGGTAGTCCTGCGTGCGGCGATGCGGAATCGTCGTTTTCTTTCCCTGCGGTTCGTCGGGCGCGAACTGCGCGTTGAGCGCGTGTTCGGCGTCGGCCAGTGCAGTCTCCACCTGCGCACGTGCCACGCCCGGGAAGAAGTCGATTGCGGCCACTGCTTCCAACTCGCGCCGGCAGGCGGTAAGTCGTTTGCGCGCCTCCGCTTCAGCGAGTTTCCGCAATGCACGGCGCAAGACCGCCAGCCGTTCGAGTCCCTGCGCATAAGCCTGCGTGCGATCGAAGGCGGCCCGCAGTTCGGCTTCCTGTTTCGGGTCGGCCGAGGTGAACGACACCACGTGTGCGCTGCCTCGAGCCCGGTTTGCCTCGTCAACCTGGGCCTTGAAAAGTGCCCTTGTTCCATCGCTTTCGGGCAGCGCGTACACGCCGTCGCGCAGCATCGCCGCGCCGCCGCCCTTCAGCGCCCGCCACAGCCGCATGCGAGGCGTCTGGCTGCGCCCTGGCAGCGACACCACCAGCATCAACCAAGTGGAGAGCTTTACGCTCATGTAGCGTATGCTACACCAAAGTCATGGTTGCCATAGACCCATGGGTGCTTCGATGAACGAAGTAGCCAGGATGCCCGGACGGACCCTCGGTCCGCTGAACTGCCTGTTTGCCGCGCGCGCGTTGCGTGACTTCGGTGACAGCTTTGTTGCGATCCTGCTGCCGGCGTACCTGCTGGCGTTGGGCTTCACGCCGCTGGCGGTCGGCGTGCTCGCCACGGCGTCGCTGTCGGGTTCGGCCTGCCTGACGATCGGCGCGGGTCTGCTAGGAGCACGCTACGGCTACCGCCGGCTGCTGCTGATCGCGGCCGGGTTGATGGTGGCCTCCGGACTCGCGTTCGCTGCCTTCACGGACTATGCGGTGCTGCTGGCGATTGCATTCGCGGGCACGATCAATCCCTCCGCCGGCAACGTCAGCGTGTTCGTGCCGCTGGAACACGCGGCATTGGCGCACGAAGCCGGCAACACGGATCGCACCCGGATGTTCGCGCGTTACAGCCTGGCCGGAGCGTTGGCCGCAGCGGTGGGTGCGCTGGTTGCAGGGGCGCCTGAGATGATGGCACCACTCGGGCTCGACCAGTCAAGCGCGATGCGCGGGATGTTCGTCCTGTATGCGTTGCTCGGCGTGGCGGGGCGCTTGCTCTATGCGCGCCTGCCGCAACGGAAGATTCCCGCAAACACCGCACCTTCAGCGGCGCTGGGGCCTTCGCGTGCCATCGTGATCAGGTTGGCTGCACTCTTCAGCCTGGATGCGTTCGCGGGTGGCTTCGTGGTGCAGTCGCTGCTGGCGTTGTGGTTCTTCCGGCGGTTTCATCTTTCGCTTGCGGCTGCCGGCGTGTTCTTTTTCTGCGCAAGTTTGCTGGCGGCGCTGTCTTATCCGATGGCGGCACGCCTGTCGCAACGTTTCGGGCTGGTCAATACGATGGTGTTCACGCACATCCCTTCGAGCGTCGCGCTGATCCTGGCGGCGCTGGCGCCTACGCTTGGCTTGGCGCTGGCGCTGTTGCTGGTGCGCGCCGCGCTCTCGCAGATGGATGTGCCGACCCGCTCATCCTACGTGATGGCGGTGGTGACCGAGGCCGAACGGCCTGCCGCTGCGAGCTTCACGTCCGTACCGCGCAGTCTCGCCTCGGCCGCGAGCCCGGCGATGGCGGGCGCGTTGTTTGCAGCTTCCGCGTTCGCGTGGCCGTTGTTGATCTGCGGCACCTTGAAGATTGCCTATGATCTCCTGCTGCTGGCGCAGTTCCGGCATCTCAAGCCCCCCGAAGAACGGCGCGCGTGACGGCGGGCGTATGATCTTTTTTGCAATAGGCGCCGGCGAATGAAGACCATCGCAAACCACTTCCATCGAGGCTGGGCGCCAGGTGTGCTCCTGATGCTCGCAGCGGCCACGCCTGTGTGCAGCCAAGCCGGCACGGCCGGCCGATTGCCGCTGACCACGGTTGCAGACGCGCCGCTGCCAGGCAATGCGACGCGCTGGGATTACGCCAGTATCGATGCAAAGCGTCATCATCTTTTCCTTGCGCATCTCGGCGACAGCGCGGTGGTGGTGTTCGACATCGCGCAGCGGAAAGTGATCGCGACCATCCCCGATGTCAGCCACGTGCACGGGGTGCTCTACGTGCCGCAACGGGATCGCGTGTACGCGTCAGCGACCGGAACCAATGAAGTGGTCGCGATCGATGCCAGGACTTTCAAGATCGTCGCGCGCATGCCCGGCGGCGATTACCCGGACGGCATGGCTTACGCCCCCGACGTGGGCAAGCTGTATGTCTCCGACGAGCACGGCGGCACGGATACGGTCGTTGACGTAACGAGCAACAAGCGCGTCGCCACTATTCCGCTGGGAGGCGAAGTCGGCAACACGCAGTACGATCCGGTGTCGCGCCACATTTTTGCCAATGCGCAGACCCACGATCAACTGGCGGAGATCGACCCGACCACCGACAAGATGGTTGCACGCATCAACCTTCCGGGTGCCAAAGGCAACCACGGCTTGTACATAGATTCATCGGCACGGCTTGCCTTCATTGCCTGCGAAGGCAACGACAAGCTGCTGGTACTGGATCTCGCCAGCCGCAAAGTGCTCGCTTCGTTCGATGTCGCCAAGGATCCGGACGTGCTCGCGTTCGATCCCACGCTCGGCTGGCTATACGTCGCCGGCGAGTCTGGGCAGGTCTCGTTATTCAAGGTGCAAGGGAAAGCGGTCAGCCTGCTTGGAACCGCGTGGCTCGGGCCCAATGCCCACGTCGTGGCAGTGGATTCAACTGCGCATGAAGCATTTTTCCCGCTTAAACCCGCACACGGGAAGTCGATGCTGCGGATTACTCGGCCGAACCCCGAACGGTGATGCGCGATTGCGCCAAGTCCGTCCGGGTCACGGTTGGCGGAGTCGCCGCGCCAGGTCACGAGGATCATTTGGCTGCCTTGATCCAGCACCACCCGGTGCTCAAGCGCCAAGCGATTGAATGTCTCGCGCCCTTTTCCAAGAAACGCTGTACCGTTGCGCCCAGAATGGGCGCTGATGGCGCGGCGTCACACCTCGAACACCTTGCGCAGATAGGCCAGGTAGCTTGCGTCGACGCACAGGGTCTTCGCGGGGTCATCGCTGATCTTCGCGACGGCCTGCCCGTTGCAGCGCGTCATCTTGATGATCATGTCGGGCAACGCGTGGCCCATATCGTTGGTGAGGTGGGTGCCGATGCCGAAAGCGACGCGGGCGCGGCCGGCAAAATGCCGATAAAGACGGATGGCCGCAGCCAGGTCGAGGCCATCTGAAAACACCAGGGTTTTGCTGGCCGGGTCCACTTGCATGCGCCGGTAGTGCGCAAGGATGCGTTCGCCCCACTCCACCGGATCGCCGGAATCGTGCCGGACGCCGTCGAACAGCTTGCAAAAGTACAGGTCGAAGTCGCGCAGGAACGCGTCCAGCCCGATGATATCGGTCAGCACGATGCCAAGGTCGCCGCGGTATTCCTGCGCCCACGCTTCCAGTGCGTGGCGCTGGCTGTCCACGAGGCGCGGACCCAGTGCCTGGCAGGCCTGCAGGAATTCGTGGCCCATGGTGCCGATGGGCACCAGTCCGCATTCCATTGCCCACTGCACATTGCTGGTGCCGGAAAGATGTTCGGGCAGGTCCGCGGCCAGGCGCTGCACCACGTGGCGTTGCCAGGCGCGCGAATAACGGCGTCGGGTGCCGAACTCCGCGATGTGGAAGCCGGATGCGTCATCGAGCGCTCGCACTTGGCGGATTTTTTCGTCCAGCCGTGCCTCGCCCGTTGCCAGCGCCGTCGTGCGGTCCATGTGCTCGCCGTGCAACTCGCTGATGATGGCGAGCACGGGCACCTCGAACAGGATGGTGTGCAGCCACGGGCCGGAGATGGTGATCTCAAGCTCGCCCTGGCGTTCGGCGACCTCGACGTGATCCTCGCTCAATTGGAAGATCCGCAGGATTTCCACGAAGTCCTGTTTGAGGTAGCGCAGGCTGCGCAGGTAATCGATTTCGCGCGGCCGAAAGCGCAGCTGGCAGAGATTGGCAATTTCCTCACGCACGCGCCGCGCCGACACCCCCAGCTCGGCCGCATGGGTGCGGCAACGGAAGCGATATTCCACGTCCGCCGCCGGAAACCGGTGCAGCACCGCCTGCATCATGGTGAACTTGTACAGGTCGGTGTCCAGCAACGATTCGATGATCATGCGGCGGCTTTCCGGTGACTGTGGCGCGCGGAGCGGCGAGACGGATCAGGCGTGCGCCGCCAGCACCTTGCCGGGGTTCATGATGCCCTGCGGGTCCAGCGCGTTCTTGATCCGGCGCATCAGTGCCAGCTCGACCGGATCCTTGTAGCGCGGCAGCATGTCGCGCTTGAGCTGGCCGACGCCGTGTTCGGCACTGATCGAGCCGCCGACCACATGCACGCGGTCATGCACCAGGTCGTAAACGTCCGACTGGCATGCCAACAGGCGCTCCTCGCTCCAATCCGGGCCACGCGCGACGTTGTAGTGCAGGTTGCCGTCACCCAGATGGCCGAAGATGACGTGGCGGATGCCAGGAAACGCAGCCTGCAGCGCCTGGTTGGTGCCCTGCACGAACTCCGCCATGCGCGACACCGGGATCGAAATGTCGTGCTTGATGCTTTTGCCCGTTGCCTTTTCGGCCAGCGGAATGCTTTCGCGCAGGTGCCACAACGCCTGGCTTTGCGCCAGCGAGCCCGCGATCACGGCATCCGCGACCACGCCGGCCTCGATGGCCTGGCCCACCACCGCCTCGAAGCGCGCGCGGGCGTGGGCTTCCGATTCGCTGTCGGAGACCTCCAGCAGCACGCACCACGGCAACGTGGCCGATTCGCCGTCGAACGGCAGGCGCTGTTGCGGAAAATATTCGGCCACCAGTTGCAGGCACTCGTGAGAAATCAGCTCGAAGCCCGTCAGTGTGGCGCCGAGGCCGGCGCGGGTGCGTCCCAGCAACGCGACCGCTGACGCGATCGAATCCAGCGCCACGAATGCGGTGCAACGCGCGACAGGCAAGGGGAACAGCTTGAGCGTTGCGGCGGTGATGATGCCCAGCGTACCTTCACTGCCGATCAGGAGATCGCGCAGGTCGTAGCCGGTGTTGTCCTTGCGCAGGCCCCGCAAGCCGTGCAGCACGTCGCCCTGCGCGGTGACGGCCTCGATGCCAAGCACCAGCTCGCGCGTGTTGCCGTAACGCAGCACCTGCGTGCCCCCCGCGTTGGTTGCAAGGTTGCCGCCGATGGTGCAGCTGCCTTCCGCCGCAAGGCTGAGCGGGAACAGGCGCCCGGCCGCGCGCGCGGCTTCCTGCACCTTCTGCAGCACGCAACCGGCCTCGACTTCCAGGGTGTCGTTGTCGGTGTCGATGGCGCGCACGCGGTTGAGGCGCTGCAGCGACACGATCAGCGCCCGCCCGGAAGCGTCGGGCGTGGCGCCGCCGCACAACCCCGTGTTGCCACCCTGCGGGATGATCGGCACCTGCTGGTCGACGCACCACCGCACCACCCGCGCCACCTCGTCGGTCGTACCCGGGCGCACCACGGCCAGCGGGTGTCCCCGGTAGCGTTCGCGCCAGTCCACCGAATACGGCTGCGCATCCACGCCGGTCAGCACGTTTCCGGCGCCGACCAGCGTCCGCAAGTCATCCAGTTGATCCATGCCTGCCAGGCCCGTTGCAACGAAAAGGGCCTCCCAGTCTACCGGGGGGGCCCTTGGTTCGTCCGGGCCGCACCCGGATTGGGCAAGCCTGCGCGCACGCTGCAGCCGGCGCGCAGGGATGCCTATTTGCTGGTCAACGTGACGGTACCGTGCATCACCGTCGAGTGGCCGGGGAACGAGCAGAAGAATACGTAGTCGGTGCCCGCCTTCAGCGCCGACGGTTTGAACGTGACGGACGTCGTCTGGCCGCCACCGATGATCTTGGTATGCGCGATCACGCGGGTGTCGCCGGGCTTGACGTAGTTGTTGTCCAGGCCAGCCTTGGCGGCGTCGGCGTCAACCGCAGCCTTGTCGGCGGCGCTGGTGAGCACCCAGTCGTGGCCCATCACGTTGCGGGCCAGCTTGCCGGTGTGCT
>JAICHS010000087.1 GCA_025924775.1 Rhodanobacteraceae bacterium | reverse complement strand
GCCCTGCACGGGCGTGCCCTTGGGTGGTGGTCCGACCGATGATCGCCGCGGCACGCTGATGCCCGTGGCCGCCTGCGTCAGAACGGCAGCTGCAGGTTCGAATCGCAAGCCAGCAGCTGCGCGCGGAAGGCGTCCTGGATGCGTTTCAGCGCTTCGGCGCTGTCGGCGTCGAAGCGCAGCACCAGCACCGGCGTGGTGTTGGACGCGCGCACCAGGCCCCAGCCGTCGGACCAGTCCGCGCGCAGGCCGTCGATGGTGGTCAGGCGCGCGCCATCGAATTGCGCGCGTTCGCGGAAGCGGTCAATGAATGGATGGTTCTCGCCTTCCTGCATCTGGATGTGCAGTTCCGGGGTCGCGACGCCCTTGGGCAGGGTCGCGAAGATCTGCTCGGGCGTGCGGCCTTCGGGATCGTCGGCCAGGATTTCCAGCAGCCGCGCGGCCGCATAGACGCCGTCGTCGAAGCCGTACCAGCGCTCGCGGAAGAAGAAGTGTCCACTCATCTCGCCGGCCAGCTGCGCGCCGGTTTCCTTCATCTTGGCCTTGATCAGCGAGTGCCCGGTCTTCCACATCAAGGGGCTGCCGCCGGCCTTCAGGATCAGTGGCTGCAGGTGCCCCGTGCATTTGACGTCGTACAGGATCGTGGCGCCGGGGTTGCGCGTCAGCACGTCCTGCGCGAACAGCATCAACACGCGGTCGGGAAAGATGATTTCGCCGTCCTTGGTGACCACGCCCAGGCGGTCGCCGTCGCCATCGAAAGCCAGCCCGATGTCGGCGCCGGTCTTCTTGACCATCAGGATCAGGTCGGTCAGGTTCTTCGGCTCCGACGGGTCGGGGTGGTGGTTGGGGAAGGTGCCGTCCACGTCGCAATACAGCGGAACCGGCTCGCAGCCGATCGCGTGCACCACCCCCGGTGCGGTGTTGCCGGCGATGCCGTTGCCGCAATCGACCACGACCTTCAGCGCGCGCCCGGTCTGGATGTCCGAGGCGATGCGCTCAATGTATTCGGCCTGGATGTCGTACTGGCGCACGCTGCCGTGGCCCTCGGCCAGGCGTCCGTCGACGATGCGCTGGTACAGGTCCTGGATGGCCGCCTCGGCCAGGGTTTCGCCGCCGATCACGACCTTGAAGCCGTTGTAGTCGGGCGGGTTGTGGCTGCCGGTCACCGACACGCACGAACCGGTGTTGAGCTGGTAGGCCGCGAAATAGCTGACCGGCGTCGGCACCGCGCCGATGTCGATCACGTCCACGCCGGCCGCGCGCAGGCCTTCGATCAGCGCGCCGGCAAGTTCGGGACCGGACAGCCGGCCGTCGCGCCCGACCACGATTTCCGAAAGTTCCTGGTCGCGCACCGCGCTGCCGATCGCGCGGCCCAGCTGGCGCGCGACGCCTGCGGAGAGCGTCTGGCCGACCACGCCGCGGATGTCGTACGCGCGGAAAATGCCACGCTCGGGAATCGGATCGGCGGGTGCCTCCGTGTCGGCTGCCGCAGTCTGCTTGACGACCGGTTTCACGTTTGCCTCGGATTTGCGGGAAGGGGGTGGTGCGGCGGCGATCACGTCGGCCAGCAGGAGTTCGTCATCGGCGGGTGCGCCGCCTAGGCGCGCCCGCACGCGCGGCCTCGCCCACAACGCCACGACGCCGACGATGAACGCGGCGAGTGCGAGGATCAACGCGGCGAGGAACGCATGCGTGATCGGCAGCCAGTAGTCCGGCGGCGCCGAAGCGATGCGGTACAGGCTGTGGGCGACCGGCACGCCGGCGTCCTCGGCCGTGGACAAACCGGCGGAGCCGACACCGGCCAGCGTGATGTCGCCGGACCGGTTGCTTTGGCGCCAATCCAGCCGGCCCGCGCGGACGCGCGCCGTGTGCAGCGCCGCGCGCAACGCCGCATCGTTGAAGTCCACCGTCGCGAATGCCAGCGGCTTGCCGGCCGCGCCGATGACGGGTGCGGCAAAGCTGAGGGTGTGCGTGGCCGGCGATTGCGCGGGTCCGACGTCATCGGCGCTCAGCGTGGACATCAGCTGCGCGGCCCGCGCGTAGCCAAGCCGCAGGAGGTTGCCGTGCAGCACCTCGTTCAACTGCGGCGTGTACAGCGTCACCGCCACCGCATCCTTGAGCGAAGCCTGGATGCGGTGTGCGACGGCGTCACGGGTCGCGTCGTCATCGCCGGCCGCCAGTTGCGCGATCACGTCGGGTTGCGCCAGCGCCTTGACCACCTGCGCGCGCTTGTCGGCGATGATCAGGCCCATCTGCTGCGCGACGCTTCGCTTGGCCTGGGTCAATTCCTGGGCGGCGCCGGATTGGCGTGCCGCCAGCCACGCCTGCCAACCCATGAACAGCCCGAACAGGATCAGCAGGGTGCCGGCCGCCAGCAACAGGTCGGCCACGACCGCGGCGACGCCGCGACGCAGGCTGAAGCGCGCGCGCACCGCGCGTGCGGCCGCCTGCACGTCCGGAGTCTTTTTCTTGACCGCCGCCGCTTCGTTGTCCATGTCACGCAACCCCCGTGGATCCGAACCCACCGATGCCGCGTTCGCTGGGCGCGAAATCCTCGACCACCTGCCACGCCACGCGTGCCACCGGCGTCACCAACAACTGCGCAATACGATCACCCGGCTGGATGGTAAACGCCCCCCTGCCCCGGTTCCAGCACGAAATCATCAGCGGTCCCTGGTAGTCCGCGTCGATCAGGCCGGTCAGGTTGCCCAGCACCAGGCCGTGTTTGTGGCCAAGGCCCGAGCGCGGCAGGATCAGCGCGCACCAGCCCGGATCGCCGATGTGGATGGCGAGCCCGGTGGGAATCAACACACTGTCGCCGGGTTGCAGCGTGATTGCGGTTTCCGGCGCCGCGCGCAAATCCATTGCCGCGCTGCCGTCGGTCGCGTAGGCAGGCAGGGGAATGGAGTCGCCGAGGCGCGGGTCGAGGCGTTTCAGCTGCACCGCGACGGCGGCCCGCTGCGCTGCGGTCATGCGGCGGCCCGTGCGTGGTAGTGGGCGGCGATGCGGGCGACCAGCGTCCTGGCCAGTTCCGCTTTCGGGGCGCGCGGCAGGGTTTCACTGCCGCCGGGCCAGATCAGTTCCAGCGCGTTGTCGTCCGCGCTGATGCCGACGCGCTCGTCGACGTGGTTGGCGGCCAGCAGGTCGAGCTTCTTGCGCACCAGCTTGGCGCGCGCGTGCTCGGCCACGTGGTCGGTCTCGGCGGCGAAGCCCACTACGAACGGGCGCGGTTCGCGCGCCGCCACCTCGGCCAGGATGTCCGGGTTTTCGATGAGTTCCAGCACCGGTGCGCCGGATGGTCCCTTCTTGATCTTGCGCGCGGAATATTCGGCCACGCGCCAGTCGGCCACCGCCGCCGTGGCGATGAAGATATCCGCGCCGTTCACCGCGGCCAGCACCGCGGCGCGCATCTCGAGCGCACTGCGCACGTCCACGCGCCGCGCAACGCCTGGCGGGGTCGCCAGCGCGACCGGTCCCGCGACCAGGGTGACGTTGGCGCCCGCGGCCACGGCCGCCGCGGCAATTGCAAACCCCATTTTGCCGGAGCTGCGGTTGCCCAGGAACCGCACCGGATCGATGTCTTCGTAGGTTGGCCCGGCATCGATCAGCACCGCGACGCCGGCCAGCGTGGTTTCAGGCGACATGCGTGCCGCCCGGCGCGGTCAGCGCCTGCACCAGTTGCTGCGGCTCCAGCATCCGTCCCGGACCGGATTCGCCTTCGGCCAAGGGTCCGTTGGCGGGGCCGAGGATGGCCACGCCGCGGGCGCGCAGGGTGGCGACGTTGGCCTGCGTGGCGGGATGCAGCCACATCCGGTGGTTCATCGCGGGCGCGACGGCCAGCGGCGCGGTGGCCGCGAGGCACAGCGTCGAAAGCAGGTCGTTGGCGAAGCCGTGCGCCAGCTTGGCCAGCGTGTCGGCCGAGGCCGGTGCCACCAGGATCGCATCCGCCCAGCGCGCCAGTTCCAGGTGCCCCATCCCCAGTTCGGCTTCCGGGTCCCACAGTCCGTGCCGTACCGGCTGCCCCGAAAGGGCCTGGAACGTGAGCGGAGTGACGAAGCGCGCCGCGTTTTCAGTCAGCACCACGCGCACCTCGGCGCCCGCGTCGCGCAGGCGGCGCACGACTTCGCAGGCTTTGTAGGCCGCGATGCCGCCGGCGACGCCGAGCAGCACGTGGCGATGTTCCCTGGCACTCACGTCGGAATCCACTGACGGCCGAACCGGCCGTTAGCTTACCCGAATCGCACACGGCTGCCGCTGCATCCGCGGCCGCGACCGCAACATGCTGGGGGCCCATTCCAGAGGGGTTTCGGCGATGAGCATCCGCGACTGGCCCGATGCAGAACGCCCGCGTGAAAAACTGCTGGCGCGTGGCGGCGCGGCGCTGACTCCGGCCGAATTGCTGGCGATCCTGTTGGGCACCGGCGTGCGCGGCGCGAGCGCGCTGGACCTGGGGCGCGGGCTGCTGGCGCGCGCCGGCGGCCTGAACGCCTTGCTGGCAAGCGACCTTGCCGGCGTGCCCGGGCTGGGGCCGGCCAAGCGTGCGCGCCTGCTGGCCGCGCTGGAGCTGGCGCGCCGCGCCCTGCGCGAAGAACTGGGCGCGCGCCCCGCCTTGGCCAGTCCACGCGACAGCGCGGCGTTCCTCAAGGCGCAACTCGCGCACAAGCCCTACGAAGTATTCGCGTGTCTGTTTCTCGACAACCGCCATCGCGTGCTGGCGTTCGAGGAGTTGTTCCGCGGCACGCTGGATGGCGCCGCGGTGCATCCGCGCGAAGTGGTGCGCGCGTCGCTGAAGCACAATGCGGCGGCGGTGATTCTGGCGCACAACCATCCATCCGGCGTGGCCGAACCTTCGGCCGCCGATCGCAACATCACGCGGCAGTTGCGCGACGCGTTGCAGCTGGTCGGCGTGCGCGTGCTGGATCATCTGGTCGTCGGCGCGGGCGAGCCGACCTCGATGGCGGCACGTGGGCTGATCTGAGCGCCCCGCAGGCGTTCGTCGTGACGTCGCATTGCGCATGGCACGGCTGGCCTTGCACTTGACAAACTTGACAGCGGTCGTTCGCCGCGTCCCGTAGCCGCAAACAGTTATGCACAGCTCGAAATCACAAGCGCTTGGCCGTCGCTTTTGGTGTGTTTTCCATGAAATGAAAATATCTACATGATTTGCAACAAGTAATCTACCTGACTCGCCGTGAAATGCGCGATCAGTGGCTTGCCGGACGACGCTCCATCCTCAGCTGTCCACCAAGTTGTCCACAGCCTTGGAGTTTGTCGAAAGCGGCCGCTGCGCTACGATGGCGGGCCGTTCTTGCCATCCATCCGACCTTGAAAGACGCCCTTCACGAGCTGTTGCAACATGCGTTGGACAGCCTGCGTCGCGATGGCGTGTTGCACGCCCCCGCTCCCGATTTCGCGATCGAACGCGCGCGGGCGCGCGGGCATGGCGACTTCGCCTGCAATGTGGCGATGCTGCTGGCGAAACAGGTCGGCAGGAAGCCGCGCGACCTGGCCGAGGCGATCGTTGCCGCGCTGCCGACCACGCCGCTGGTGGCGAAGGTCGAGGTGGCGGGGCCCGGCTTCATCAACTTCTTTTTGGGCGATGCCGCGTGGCACGGCGAAGTCCGGCGCGTGCTCCACGCAGGCGCGCGGTACGGCCACGGCGAGGCGGGCGCGGGCAAGGTCGTCGGCGTGGAATTCGTGTCGGCCAACCCGACCGGGCCGCTGCACGTTGGCCACGCGCGCGCCGCGGCGATTGGCGACACGCTCTCGCGGCTGTTCGCCGCCACCGGCTGGAAGGTCTATCGCGAGTATTACTACAACGACGCCGGTGCGCAGATCCAGAACCTCGCGTTGTCGGTGCAGGCGCGCATCAAGGGCATCAATCCAGATGAGGCGGGCTGGCCAGCGGACGGCTATCGCGGGGATTACATCCGCGACGTGGCCGCCGATTACCTGGCGGGCGTTACGGTTGCCGCCGGTGGCGATCGCGTCACGGCGGCGAAGAATCCCGACGACCTCGATGCGATCCGCCGCTTCGCGGTCGCGTGGCTGCGAAGCGAACAGGATGCCGACCTACGGGCGTTCGGCGTCGAGTTCGACGTGTATTTCCTGGAATCCTCGCTGTATCGCGACAACAAGGTGCAGCAGGTGGTGGACCGCATTGCCGCCGAAGGGCATTCCTACGAAGCCGACGGCGCGCTGTGGCTGCGCGCCACCGAGTTCGGCGACGACAAGGACCGCGTGATGCGCAAGTCCGACGGCACATACACCTACTTCGTGCCGGACGTCGCCTATCACCTGTCCAAGTGGGAGCGCGGCTACAAGCGCGCGGTGACCGAGCTGGGCGCCGACCATCACGGCTCGCTGGCACGCGTGCGCGCGGGCCTGCAGGCGCTGGCCCTCGGCATTCCAAAAGACTGGCCGGAATACGTGCTGCACCAGATGGTGACCGTGCTGAAGGGCGGCGAGGAAGTGAAGATTTCCAAGCGCGCGGGCAGCTATGTCACCCTGCGCGACCTGATCGACATGGCGGGCCTGGATGCCACGCGGTATTTCCTGATCGCACGCAAAAGCGATTCGCAGCTCACCTTCGACATCGACCTCGCGCGCTCGCAGACCAACGACAACCCGGTCTATTACATCCAGTACGCGCATGCGCGGGTGTGCTCGGTCGAACGCCAGATGCGCGAGCGCGGCATTGCATTCGCGCCCGAGGCCGCCCTGCGGCAGCTCGATCAATTGGACAGCACCTATGCACGCGACGTGATGGCCGGCATCGCGCGGTTCCCGGAAACCGTGGAAGCCGCGGCCGACAATCGCGAACCGCATCTGCTGGCACAATACCTGCGTGAACTGGCCGGCGCGTTCCACGTCTGGTACAACGCCGAGCAGTTCCTGGTGGACGACGACGCCCAGCGCAACGCGCGCGTGGCACTGGCTTACGCGACCCGTCAGGTACTGGCCAACGGACTCGGTATGCTGGGCGTGTCGGCACCGGAAACCATGTGACCGTCCGCATTTCCTGATCAACCAACGATGCGCCCGCTGCGGTCGCATCCGGCAACGCACACGAGGACTGGCTGTGGCAACTCGCAACAATCGACAGGCGGTACGCAATGGCGGCGCGGGGGTTCCGGGCTGGGCCTTGTTCGTGGCAGGCGTGGTGGTGGGCGCAATCGTGATGGCGCTGGCGTATAGCAGCATGCCCAGCCTGCGGCGCACCGACCAGCCGCAGGGCAATCCCAACGCGGTCGCCCAGCCGGGCAGCTCGCCCGGCATCGCGGCCAGCAGCGCGGCATCCAGCGCCTCGCAGTTCGATTTCTACAAGGTGCTGCCCGAGAAGGAAGTCGTGATTCCCAACGCGGAATTGTCCGCGATGGCCAAGGCCGAGCAGCAACAGGCGGCCGCCGCCAACAACACCAGCACCGCCACGCCGGCTGCTGCCGGTACCACTGCAGCCACGGCGGCTTCCGAGGGCAGCTACGTGTTGCAGGTCGGCGCGTATCCCGATGCCGCGGCGGCCGATGCCAAGAAGGCAGAACTGGCGCTGCAGGGCTTCACGGCCCACGTGCAGACCATCAGCCTGGATGGCAAGACCTGGAACCGCGTGCGGCTGGGGCCGTTCGCCACCGCCACGCAATTGCAGACCATGCAGAAGAAACTGCAGGCGGCAGGCGTCCAGGCCATGCCGATGAAGGAAAAGTGATGTCAACCCTGCTGGTCACCGGCGCCTCGGCCGGGTTCGGCGCCGCGATTGCGGCCAGGTTCGCGGAAAACGGCTGGCGCGTGGTCGCGTGCGCGCGCCGCGCGGATCGCTTGCAGCAGCTGGTCGGGCGCTTCGGTGCCGGGCGTGTCCATGCCGCGGCCTTTGATGTGCGCGACGAAGCCGCCACGCGCGCAGCACTGGACGCGCTGCCGGACGACTTCCGCGACATCGACGTGTTGGTCAACAACGCCGGCCTCGCGCTGGGCACCACCAAGGCGCAGGATTCCGACCTTGCACAGTGGCGTCAGATGATCGACACCAACGTCACCGCGCTGGTAACGCTGACGCGCGTGCTGTTGCCGCGATTGATCGAACGCCGTGGCACGATCGTCAACATCAGTTCGATTTCGGGCACGCATCCGTACACCGGCGGCAACGTGTACGGCGGCACCAAGGCCTTCGTGACGCAGTTTTCCGCCAACCTGCGCTGTGACCTGCATGGCACCGGCGTGCGCGTCACCAACATCGAGCCCGGCTTGGCGGAAACCGAGTTCACCCTGGTGCGCACCGGCGGCAACCAGGCGGCGTCGGACAAGCTGTACGCGGGTGCGCATCCGATCGTCGCGGCCGACATTGCCGAAACCGTCTGGTGGGT
>JAICHS010000086.1 GCA_025924775.1 Rhodanobacteraceae bacterium | reverse complement strand
CGTGCAGACCTACGGTCTCGGCAGCCACGCCAGCGGCACGGTCAGCAATGGCGGATACAAGGTCGCGCCGGGCGACACGCTGTACAGCATCGCGTTTGCGCACGGCATCGACTTCCGCACGCTGGCCGCGCAGAACGGCATCGCGGCGCCGTACGTGATCCATCCCGGCCAGGTGTTGAAGTTGCAGCCTGGGGCGGCGACCGCCGTGGTGGCGCCGCAGCCAGTGGCCACCACGCCGGCACCCGTCGCGCCAGCGCCGCCGCCCACCACACCGGCGCCTGCCGCGGTCCCACAGCCGCAGCCGGCACCGCCGTCCGGACCGGTGTTTGGGCCGGTGACTTCGCAGGCGATGACCGCCACCGGGGTCGCGCCCGCTGAATCCGCGTCGACCGCACCGGCCGTTGCCGCGACCGCGGCGCCGGCCACCGCCGCGTCCGTGCCGCCTGCGGGCACCCCACCGCAAGCCGCACTCGCACCCGAAGTCGCAGTGCCCACGCCGCCACCGGGGGCGACCCGCAGCGTCGGGGGCATTACCTGGCAGTGGCCCGCCAGTGGCAAGGTGGTCGGTGGGTTCCAGTCAGGCAGTGGCGGCGACGGCGCCGGGCTCAATATCGCCGGCAACATGGGCGACCCGGTGCGCGCAGCGGCGTCAGGGACCGTGGTGTACAGCGGCAATGGGCTGATCGGCTATGGCGAGCTGATCATCATCAAGCACAACGACACCTATCTTTCTGCCTACGGCCACAACAGCAAGCGGCTGGTCAAGGAAGGCGATCGCATCAGCGCCGGGCAGGAGATCGCGTTGATGGGCGCGTCCGGTTCGCCACGCGTCGAGCTGCACTTCGAAATCCGCAAGGACGGCAAGCCAGTCGATCCGTTGGGCTACTTGCCCGCGAAGTAGGCGGGCGGGCCGCGCAGCGGCGCATCCTGCCGGGACGGCGTTCCAGGTCCGCCGGGAGGCGCTGCGCCTCTCCGGCCCTACGACAAAATAAACGCCGCCACCACGTTGCGACCTTCGCTGGCCAGGATGTCCCAAGTACGTGCGGCGGCGGCATTGTCCATCACCTCCACGCCGACCCCGTGCTGCAGGAATGCGGCCAGCACCGCCTGGGAAGGAAACTGCTGGTGTGCGCCGGTGCCGAGCAGCACCACGTCGGGCTTGAGCGCGACGATCGGCTCGACCTGTGCGGGGGCCAGCGCGCCGATGTCGGCGACGCCCCAGTCGTCGATGACCTTCTGGCGGGTCAGGATCAGGCTGGCAGTGAACGGGCGATCGACGATGACCACCCGGTGCGCATCGGCGCGGCGCACGAACAGGTAGTCACGCGGGCGTTCGAAGTTCAGTTCCATCAGATGTGCCTCTGATTCGTCATCCCGGCGCAAGTCGACTGCGAAAGCAGGAGGCCGTAGCGAACATCAGCGGAGCTGGTGCACGTATGGCGAGCTGCAGGATGCAGCGAGCCTACCCGGTGATTTTGGCGTTCAACGACAAATGGCGCTGGGTTCCGGGTTACGCGTTGCGCGCGGCCCCGGAATGACGACTCCATTGTTGCGGTTACCGCTCACCGCGGCAGCGCGATCTGCGGCTTGTCGCCGTTGCGTCGGTACAGTACCGTCACGCGACCGATGGTCTGCACGGCTTCGGCGCGGCTGGAGGCGACCAGTTTTTCGATTTCAACGCGGCGCGCGGCGCGATCGTCGCCACTCAGCCTAACCTTGATCAGCTCGTGGTCGTCCAGCGCCTGTTCCAATTCCGCAAGCACTCCCGGGGTCACGCCCTTGCCGCCCAGCAGCACGACGGGCTTCATGGAATGGGCCAAACCGCGCAGGTAGCGGGTTTGCGAAGAGGTGAGGGCCATGCGTTCAGCAAGATCGAGGGTTGCGTAAGCCCGACAGGGTATCATGGGCCTAACCGCTTGTTCCTGTTGCAAGGGCGATGGCTGCCGCCATTCGCCGCACGAGAGTTCCATGGCCCGGTCCAAAAGCAGCGCCCGCTGGTTGCAGGAACACTTCGGCGACGAGTTCGTGAAGCGTGCGCAGGCTGAAGGTTTTCGTTCGCGCGCGGCGTTCAAGCTGGACGAGTTGCTGGATCGCGACCGCCTGCTGAAGCCGGGCATGACGGTGGTGGACCTGGGCGCGGCACCGGGCGGCTGGTCGCAACTGGTGCGGCAGCGCCTTGGCGATCGTGGCCTGGTGTTTGCGCTGGACATCCTGCCGATGCAGGGCATTGGTGGGGTCAAATTCATCCAGGGCGACTTCCGCGAGGATGCGGTATTCGAGGCCCTGATGCACAAGCTGGAAGGCGCGCCCGTGGACCTTGTGCTGTCGGACATGGCGCCCAATATCAGCGGTATCGAGGTGGCGGATCAGGCGCGTGCCATGCACTTGGCTGAACTGGCTACGGATTTCGCCGCCAAGTGCTTGAAACCCGGAGGGTCATTGCTGGTGAAATTGTTTCAGGGCCGTGGTTTCGATGAGTACCTGCGCGACTTGCGCGCGGGCTTTGCCCGGGTGACACTGCGCAAGCCGAAGGCATCGCGCGCGCGTTCACGTGAAGTGTATGCGTTGGCTGCAGGTTGGAAGGGTGACAAATGAGCAGGTTTGAATTCCAATCACTGGACTTGTTTCGCGCGGCGCCCGCGGGTGTTCGTGACGGAGGTGCGTGCGCATGAAGCCGCCGATGAATGAACTGGCCAAGCAGGGCCTGCTGTGGGTTGCCGTCGCGGTGATCCTGCTGCTGGTCTACAACAGCCTCAGCCCGCGCCTGGCCGGCAGCGAGCAACAGATGTCGTACTCCGAGTTCGTGACGCAGGTGAAGAACGACAACGTCGCCTCGATCACCGCCAGCGCGGCGCTGCCGACCGTGATCACCGGCAAGCTCAAGGACGGCAGCCAGTTGCGCACCGTGTTGCCGGTATTCGCTGGCGACCAGTTGCAGCAGTTGCTGGAACAACACCGGGTCAAGACCACCCAGAAGCCGGGCGACAACGGATTCTCGTTGTGGCGGCTGCTGCTGGATTGGGGCCCGATCCTCATATTCATCGCCATCCTGATCTGGTTCATGCGCCAGATGCAGGCCGGTGCGGGTGGACGCGGCGCCATGAGCTTCGGGCGCTCGCGCGCCAAGCTGCAGGGCGAGGACCAGATCAAGGTCACCTTCAATGACGTGGCTGGTTGCGAGGAAGCCAAGGAAGAAGTGTCCGAGCTGGTGGACTTCCTGCGCGATCCATCCAAGTTCACCAAGCTGGGCGGCAAGATTCCGCGCGGCGTGTTGATGGTAGGTTCGCCGGGCACCGGCAAGACGCTGTTGGCGAAGGCCATCGCCGGTGAAGCGAAGGTGCCGTTCTTCTCGATCTCGGGCTCGGACTTCGTCGAGATGTTCGTCGGCGTTGGCGCCGCGCGCGTGCGCGACATGTTCGAACAGGCCAAAAAGCACGCGCCGTGCATCATCTTCATCGATGAAATCGACGCGGTCGGCCGCCATCGCGGCGCGGGCCTCGGCGGCGGCCACGACGAACGCGAGCAGACCTTGAACCAGTTGCTGGTCGAGAGGGACGGCTTCGAGGGCGCGGAGGGCGTGATCGTGATCGCGGCCACCAACCGGCCCGACGTGCTTGATCCTGCATTGCTGCGCCCGGGCCGCTTTGACCGCCAAGTGGTGGTGCCGCTGCCCGACCTGAAGGGCCGCGAGCAGATCCTGAAGGTGCACATGCGCAAGGTGCCGATCGCGGCCGACGTCGAGCCGCTCACCATCGCGCGCGGTACGCCGGGATTCTCCGGCGCGGACCTCGCCAACCTGGTCAACGAGGCCGCGCTGTTCGCGGCGCGCGAGAATGCGCGCGACGTGAAGATGATTTTCTTCGAGCGCGCCAAGGACAAGATCATGATGGGCTCCGAACGGCGCTCCATGATCATGAGCGAGGACGAGAAGAAGCTCACCGCGTACCACGAGTCCGGCCACGCGATCGTGGGCCTGTTGGTGCCCGACCACGACCCGGTGCACAAGGTCACGATCATCCCGCGCGGCCGCGCGCTCGGGGTTACCATGTTCCTGCCCGAGCAGGACCGCTACAGCCACAGCAAGCTGTCGCTGGAAAGCAAGCTGGCCAGCCTGTTCGGCGGCCGCGTCGCCGAAGAGCTGATCTTCGGTACCGAGAAGGTCACCACCGGCGCCTCCAACGACATCCAGCGCGCCACCGCGCTCGCGCGCGACATGGTCACCAAGTACGGGCTGTCGTCCGCGCTCGGCCCGATGACCTATTCGGAAGAGGAAGACGAAGTGTTCCTCGGCCGCTCGGTCACCCAGCACAAGAACGTGTCGGACGAGACCGCGCGCAAGATCGACATCGCGACGCGCGAACTCATCGACAGCGCCTACGACAAGGCGCGCCAGGTCCTTACCGACGACATCGAGAAGCTGCACGCGATGGCCGCGGCGCTGCTGCAGTACGAGACCATCGACCGCGAGCAAATCGCCGCGATCATGGAAGGCCGCGAGCCCGGTCCGCCCAAGGATTGGCATCCGCGCGACAACAATGCCGGCGGCGGCAAGCCGGCGGTGGCGCCGGTGGCACCGGTGACGCCCTCCAGTCATCCGGCGGGTCAACACTAGTTTTGCGATCGTCCATGATCGCGGCTTTCGTTGTATGGCGTCGTGGCGGGGTTGATACTAGGCTTTCATGGACCGGAACGGCCATCCATGGCCTGACTTTCCACAAAGGCCGCTCTGTTCGGATAGCTGTGTTTGGGTACATGCTGGCTACGTTGGTGCTTTAGACTGCACCGATGTTTGACACCACGCCCACACTCGATTGCAACGGCCGCGCGCTCAAGTTCGACCGGCCGCGCATTTGCGGCATCCTCAACCTCACGGACGATTCGTTTTCCGGCGACGGGCTTGCCGGCGACGTCGAGGCCGCCGTCGCGCAGGGCGTGGCGATGGTCGAAGCGGGTGCCGACCTGCTTGACGTCGGTGCGGAATCGACGCGTCCGGGTGCGCATCCGGTTCCGGCCAAGGAAGAAATCGCGCGCGTGGTGCCGGTGATCCAGGCGCTGGCCAAGCGTACCGACGTACCGATTTCGATCGACACCTCCAAACCCGAAGTGATTCGCGCCGCGGTCGCGGCCGGCGCCGGATTGATCAACGACGTGTACGCGTTGCGGCGCGAGGGTGCCCTGGACGCGGCCGCGGAATTGAAGGTGCCGGTGTGCGTGATGCACATGCAGGGCGAGCCCAGGACGATGCAGGACGATCCGCATTACGACGATGTCGTGGGCGAGGTGCACCGTTTCCTCGCCGAGCGCGTGTTCGCGTGCGAAATGGCCGGCATCGACAAGCGCCGGGTGCTGGTCGACCCGGGCTTCGGCTTCGGCAAGACGCTGGAACACAACCTTGCGCTGCTGCGTGCACTGGACCGTTTCCGCGATCTCGCTGCGGGCGTGTTCATAGGGGTGTCGCGCAAGGCCATGATCGGCACGCTGACCGGGCGTTCGCGGGGTGCCCCGCGCGCGATGGGTTCGGCCGCCGCCGCCATGATCGCGGTGCAGCGCGGCGTGCTTGTCGTGCGCGTGCATGACGTGGCCGCGACCCACGATGCGCTGGCCGTGTGGCAGGCGGTGCACGCGGGTGAAGCTGCGCCCCGGGTTGAACCGAAGCCCTTCGGCTCGCAGCGGTTCAGTGACGATTGACGTTGGCGGCGCGGGCGCGCGTTATCCTCCTCACTTACGTGTATTGAGGCAACCGTGACCATGCCCGACTCCTCCGTGATCGCTCCCCGCAAATACTTTGGCACCGATGGCGTGCGTGGCGTGGTGGGCCAGTGGCCCATCACCGCCGAATTCATGCTGAAGCTGGGCCGGGCCGCCGGCGTGGTGCTGGGCAACGGCAAGCGGCCGCTGGTGTTGATCGGCAAGGACACGCGGGTGTCGGGCTACATGTTCGAAGCCGCGCTGGAATCGGGGCTGGTCGCGGCCGGGGCGGATGTTGGCTTGCTGGGGCCGATACCAACCCCGGCGGTGGCGCAGCTGACGCGCGAGCTGGGCGCCAGTGCCGGCATCGTGATCAGTGCCTCGCACAATCCTTACCAGGACAACGGCATCAAGTTCTTTTCCGCGGATGGCGAAAAGCTGGCCGATGCGGTGGAAGCCAGGATCGAACGCGAAATCGATGCGCCATTTGCAACGGTCGCGGCGGAACGCCTGGGCAAGGCGCGCCGCATCGACGACGCGGTGGACCGCTATGCGCGGTTCTGCCTGGGCACGCTGGCGACTCCGCCCGACCTGTCCGGCAAGCACATCGTGCTGGATTGCGCCAACGGCGCGACCTACAGCGTCGCGCCCAAGGTGTTCGCCTCGTTGGGCGCGCGCGTCACGCGGATCGGCTGCGAACCCGATGGTTTCAACATCAACCGCGAGGTTGGTTCGACCCACCCGGTGCGGTTGCGCGGCGCGGTGATCGAGCAGCACGCCGACCTCGGGATTGCCTTCGATGGCGATGGCGACCGGGTGCAGATTATCGACCGCAACGGCGAGCTGGCCGACGGCGATGACGTGCTGTACGTGCTGGCGCACGACTGGCTGGCCGACGGGCGCCTGCGCGGCCCGGTGGTCGGCACCCTGATGAGCAATTTCGGACTGGAACGCGCGCTGACCGGTGCGGGCGTGCGCTTCCTGCGCGCCAATGTCGGAGACCGCTACGTGTTGCAGCAGTTGAAGGAACATGGTGGCGTGCTGGGTGGCGAGACGTCCGGCCACATTTTGTGCCTGGACCGTGCCAGCACCGGCGACGGCATCGTGTCGGCGCTGGCCGTGCTGGATGCACTGGCACGCGCGGGCAAGGATTTGTCCGCGGCGCGCACGGGCCTCGCCAAACTGCCGCAGATCACCCGCAATGTGCGGGTGGCGGGCGCGAAGACCGTGGTCACGGCGCCGGCCGTCCAGCAGACCCTGGCCGAGGTGCAGCAGGTGCTGCGCGGCCGCGGCCGCGTGGTACTGCGGCCCTCGGGTACCGAGCCGCTGGTGCGCGTCACCATCGAGGGTGAGGACGCCGACGAGGTGCAGGCCCTCGCGGCGCGGCTGGCGGATGCCGTGGTTGCCGCTTCCGCCGGCACCCCGCTGCTGCAATGAAAAAGCCGGGCCGCGGCGGGTGCCACGGCCCGGCTTTTGTGGACCTGCCTTACGCCATCTGGCTGGCGGCGAAGTCCCAGTTCACGAGGTTCCAGAACGCGTCGACGTACTTGGCGCGCGCGTTGCGGTAATCGATGTAGTAGGCGTGCTCCCACACGTCGCAGGTCAACAGCGGACGGTCGCTGCCGGTGATCGGCGTGCCGGCGTTGGAGGTGCTGACCAGGCCCAGCGAGCCGTCGGCGCGCTGCACCAGCCACGCCCAGCCGGAACCGAAGGTGCCGGTGGCAAGCTTGCCGAACTCGGCCTTGAACGAAGCCACATCCTTGAAGGCCTTGGTGATGGCGTCGGCCAGCTTGCCCGACGGATCGCCGCCGCCCTTGGGCGACATCGAGTTCCAGTAGAACGTGTGGTTCCAGGCCTGCGCGGCGTTGTTGAACATGCCGCCGGTGGCCTTCTTGACGATATCCTCGAGATTCATGTCGGCGAAGTCGGTGCCCTCGATCTGCTTGTTGAGGTTGGTGACGTAGGCCGTGTGGTGCTTGCCGTAGTGATAGTCCAGGGTTTCCTCGGAGATGTGCGGCGCCAGCGCGCTGCGTTCGTAGGGAAGCGGGGGAAGTTCGATCGCCATGGAGTTCTCCTTGGAGGTGTTGGAATCAGGAAATGGCAGCATGCGTGGATGGCGCGCCTGATACAATCAGCGGCGTCCGCACGACACCAATCCCCATTCTAGACCGATCCTCCCATGGACGTAATCGAACGCATCAAGCAGACCCTTTCCGGGCATCCCATCGTGCTGTACATGAAGGGCACGCCCGATTTCCCGATGTGCGGGTTTTCCATGCGCACCTCGCAGGCCCTGACGGCGGCGGGCGCCGAGTATTTCTCGGTGAACGTGCTGGAAGATCCCGAGATCCGCGCCAATCTGCCGCGCTATTCCAACTGGCCGACCTTTCCGCAGCTCTACATCAACGGTGAGCTGATCGGCGGTTGCGACATCACGCTGGAGCTGTCGCAGTCCGGCGAACTGCAGCGGATGGTCGCCGAGGCCGGCAAGCAGACGGCCGCTCCGTGACGCTGCCCGTCGCGCATCTGCCGGCGGACTGGGCGCCCGCTGCAGATTCGCTGGCGGGCCGGGTCATCCTGATCACAGGCGCTGCGGGCGGCTTGGGCCGTGCTGCGGCGCTGGCGTGCGCGCGGGCGGGCGCCATGGTGCTGCTGGCCGATCGCAAGGCGCGTGCACTGGAACCCGTGTACGACGCCATCGCCGCGCTGCCCGGCGCGCCGCAGCCCGTGCTGCAACCGATGGACTTGCAGGGCGCGACGCCGCTCGAATACCAGGCCTTCGCCGAGTCGGTCAAGACGCAACTGGGCCGGCTGGATGGCGTGGTGCACGCCGCGGTGAAGTGCGAGGG
>JAICHS010000085.1 GCA_025924775.1 Rhodanobacteraceae bacterium | reverse complement strand
TGGCTGTTGGGCGCGATGATGATGCTGCGATAACCGCGGCTGGCCCCGACCAGCGCCAGCCCGATCCCGGTGTTGCCCGCGGTGCCTTCAACCAGCACCGTGTCCGGGTGCACCAGGCCACGCTGTTCCGCATCCAGCAGCAAGCCCAGGGCGGTCCGGTCCTTGATCGAACCGCCCGGATTCAGCCATTCGGCCTTGCCCAGGACCTCGCAGCCGGTCGCCGCGGACGCACGCCGCAGGCGAACCAGCGGCGTGTGTCCGACGGTGGCCGCGAAATCGGCACGCGCGTCGATCATGCAACCTTGGTCCCGGCTGCGGTCGTCTTGACGAAACGCAGGTACGGCTTGACCTTGCGCACCTTGCCGAACTTCTTGGCCACTTCCTCGTCCGACAATTTGGGCGAAGCCACCACTTCGTCACCCGGCTTCCAGTCGACCGGGGTCGACACCGGGGCCGCGTCGGTGGTTTGGAGCGCATCGATCGTGCGCAGGATTTCGTCGATGTTGCGGCCGACCGACGGCGGATAGGTGAGGATGGTGCGCGCCTTGCGCTGCGGGTCGATGATAAACACCGAACGCACCGTCACCGTCGCGTCGGCATCCGGGTGGTACATGCCGTACACCTTGGCCACCTCGAGGTCGGGGTCGGCCAGGATCGGGTAGTTCAGCTCGGTGCCGCCGACATCGGAAATGTCCTTGGCCCAGCGCTTGTGGCTTTCGACCGGATCCACCGACAGGCCCAGCAGCTTCGCGCCGCGCTTGTCGAACTCGCCCTTGCGGTGGGCGAACGCGCCCAGCTCGGTGGTGCAGATGGGCGTGAAATCCTTGGGATGCGAGAAGAACACCACCCAATGGTCGCGCGCGTAGGCGCTGAAGTGCACTGAGCCTTGGGTGGAATCGAGGGTGAAATCAGGGGCGGTCTGGCCGAGTTGCAAACTCATGGTGGTTTCCTCATGTCGTGAAATGATGTCCGGAAAACGTTCCTCGTGGCGTGTAGAGGTTGGACAAGCTTGCGGCTGCTTCGTTCGACCGGAGCCTTGTGCGGCACACGCTGCGTGGCCGGACGCCGGCAGCGCGACCGCGCTGGCTGCGCCACGCGGGACCATGGCTGCAGTCTGCATCTACGGTCGGCCCGGTGGAAATGCGCGTCCGTGCCCTCGTTATGCGTGCGCGTTATATGCTGGCGTGCGTGTCTGGACGTCCGTCTGCCAGGGCCAGGCCGGGGCGCCGCGGTTTGCGGCCCCCGGGGTGCCCGCGCCATGATTGGCCCGCCCTGCAGCGTCTTGTCGACGATCAGTGACGTGGCGTGCCATGCGCGCCCATCCTGCCCCGTCCACGGCAGCCTCCGGAAGCCCCAGGATGACCCTCAACCAGCTTCGCTATTTCGCCGCCATCGCGGATTCCGGCCTCAACATCACGCTCGCGGCCGAACGCGTGCACGCAACCCAGCCGGGACTGTCGCGACAAATCAAGCAGCTCGAAGACGAACTCGGGTTCCTGCTGTTCACCCGCAAGGGTCGCAGCCTCACCGCCTTGACGCAGGCGGGTGAGCGCGTGCTGGTGCACGCGCGGCGGATGCTGGATGAAGCCGGCGACATCCGTGCGCTGGCGGCCAACCAGCGTGGCGAGCGCAAGGGCCGGCTGACGCTGGTTACGACCCACACCCAGGCCCGCTACGTGCTGCCCGCCGCCATCGCCGCGACGCGCCACGCGTTCCCGGCGGTCAGCATCCGGCTGCAGCCATCCGACGAGGCGGAAATCCTGGCGAGCCTCACGCGTGGCGGCGACGAGCTCGCGGTCATCAGCACCAGTGGCGCGGTGCCCGGGGCTGGCGTTGCGATCCCGTTGTTCCGCTGGCGCCGCGTGGTGCTGGTGGCGGCGGGCCACGCGCTGGGCCGGCGCCGGAGGGCGCCGACGCTCGCGGAACTGTCGGCGCTGCCACTGGTGAGCTACGAGTCCTCGCGTCGCGCGGAATCATCGCTGCGGCGTGCGTTCGAGGGCGCCGGACTGGCCATGCAACTGGCCATGACCGCGCACGACGCGGACCTGATCAAGACCTATGTGCGCGCGGGACTTGGCGTCGGCATCCTGGCCGAGATGGCGGTTTCACCCGCGGACACCGACCTGCACGTGTTGCCGGCGCCGACGGCCCTGCCGGAATGCATCACCTGGGCCGTGCTGCCGCAGGGGCGCGTGCTGCGCGACTTCACCCTGCGCCTGCTGCGCGAACTGGCGCCGCAGATCGACGCCAGCGACCTGCGCCGCGTGCTGGCCGGCAACGCTGCGCCTGACTGGCCCGTGCCACCGGCGTGGAAGGATTTGCACCGCGCGGTCGTGTAGGGGGCACCCAGGCGTCGTCCGGGCACGCGGGTCAGCCGCCGCTGCCGTTGGGCGACAACCCCTGCAGCGGCACCAGCGACATCAGCTTGCCAAGGTCGACGTACTGCATCAGCGCGCCCGCGCCCTGCAGCACGTGGGGCTCTCCAGCGATGCCGGTGAGAGCCCAGCGTGCCCACGCTTCGAACGCCGCCTGGGCGCCATTGGTCCCCTCGAACATCAATGCCTGCTGCACCGGCTGGCTGCACGATTGCACCAGCAGGTCGGTCACCAGCGCACCCGCCTTCTGATTGACCGCCTGGCGCTGCGCCGGCGTCACCGCGGCCATCGAGGCGACATCAGGGTCCAACGCCATGGTCGCGAAGGCCCAGCGCACCACGATCTTCTGGTCGGCGGGCGTGGTCGCGCGGATCAGGCACTGCGACAGCGCATCGGCATAGCTGCCGGCCCGCGCGGCCCCGGGCCAGGCCCACAGCAATCCGGGCAACACCAGCAACAACCAGAGACGGCGCATGGCGAATCCTCGTCGACGGCAACGATGCTTGGACCGCACGCGGGTGCGTGGAGTTTCAGGCCACCGCGACCGGATACGAGCCCAGGACCGTCACCTGTGCGGCGCAGTCGCCCAGCTCGCCCAGCGCATCGCGCAGCGGCGATTCGTCCACGTGGCCGGCGACATCGATGAAGAACGCGTACACCCATTTGCCCGCGTGCGCCGGGCGCGACTCGATGCGGTCCATGTTGATGCCGCGGCGCGCCAGCGGTTCCAGCACGCGGTACAGCACGCCGGGCTGGTCGCGCACGAACACCAGCAGCGAGGTGCGGTCGTTGCCGGATGGCGGAAACAGCGTGCGGCCGATCACCAGGAAGCGCGTGGTGTTGTCGGTGCGGTCCTCGATCGGCCCCGCGACGACCTTCAAGCCATACACGTGCGCCGCGTTGAGCCCCGCGATCGCGGCCACGTCGTCGGCCTTGCGCGCGCGCCGCGCCGCCTCGGCGTTGCTCGACACCGCCTGCAGCTCGACGTGCGGCAGGTTCTGGCGCAGCCAGCCGCGGCACTGCGCCAGCGACTGGCCGTGCGAATTCACGCGCTCGATGTCCTCCAGATGGCCGCCGCGCGACAACAGGTACTGGTGCACGGCCAGTTCCACTTCGCCACAGATCTTCAGCGGCGAGCCCAGGAACAGGTCCAGCGTGGACTGGATGGTGCCCTGCCCCGAGTTCTCCACCGGCACCACGCCGAAATCCGCGCGGCCTTCGGTCACCTCGTCGAACACCTCGGCGATGCTGGCCAGCGGAAAGCCCTTGGCGGAATGCCCGAAGTGCTTGAACACGGCCTGCTGCGAAAATGTGCCTTCGGGCCCGAGGTAACCGACCTTGAGCGGCTCCTGCTGGGCCAGGCACGCCGACATGATTTCCCGAAACAGCCGCACCAGCACGTCGTCGGCCAGCGGGCCATCGTTGCGGTCGACCACGCGACGCAATACCTGGGCCTCGCGTTCGGGGCGGTAATAATCGACCGCCGCCGCGAGCTTGCCCTTGGCGCGCCCGACTTCATGCGCCCAGTGCGCGCGGCGCGCGATCAGGGCCTGGATTTCATGATCGATGCCGTCGATCTCGGCGCGCACCTGCGCGAGATCCGGCTTGGGCGATGCCGCGCGCTTGCCGGATGTCGGCGCGCGCCGAGTCTGCTTCGCCGGCGCGGCCTTGCGCGCGCGCGGGGTCTTGCCTGCCATGGGGTTCTCCGTGTCGAACGCCGAGCTTGACGGCGCAACGGCGGCCGCGCAAGGGTTTGGACGTCCAAACCCTGCGCCAATCCCGCACCGGCGCGGCGCAGGTCTGCCCGTGTGGCATGGAGCGGCTCAGGCGCTGCGCGCAAGCTCCGCGGCCACTTCCGTCGCGGCCGCGAGTGTCTGCGCGATGTCCGCGTGCGTGTGCGCGGTGGATACGAACAGGTTTTCGTAGGCCCCCGGATGGAACAGCACGCCGCGCGCCAGCATGCCTTCCCACCACTTGCGGAACATCGCCTGGTCGGCGTGGCGTTCGGCGTCGCGGTAGTTGCGGATGGGTTCCTTGGCAAACCACACCTGCATCAACGGGCCCAGGCCCACCACGTACGCCGGCAGGCCGGCGCCGCGCAGCACCTGGTCCAGCCCCAGCCGCAGTTCGTCGGCCAGCGCGTCCAGCTTCTGGAACAGCCCCGGCGTCGCCAGTTCGTCCAGCGCCGCATTGGCGGCCGCGATCGCGATGCCGTTGGCGGCATAGGTGCCCGCCATCGAAACCTTGCCCTGGGCCACCAGCGCCATGATGTCGGCGCGCCCGCCGCAGGCCGCGACCGGGAAGCCGCCGCCGAGGCCCTTGGCGAACACCGACAGGTCGGGCTTGATGCCAAGGCGCACCTGCGCCCCGCCCAGGCCCAGCCGGAAACCGGTGATGACCTCGTCGAACAACAGCACGATGCCGTGGCGCGCGGTGAGCTCGCGCATGGCTTCGAGATAGCCGGGCTCGGGCAGGATGCAGCCGGTGTTGCACATCACGGGTTCGGTGATGACCGCCGCGATCGCATCGCCTTCGCGCTGGATCGCCTCGGCCAACGCGTCCACGTCGTTCCACGGCAGGATCACCAGGTTTTCGTCCAGCCCGTGCGGCAGGCCCGGGCCCTGCGGCACCGGCAGCGGATGCGCATCGGGACCGGCCTTGGCAATGTCGGGGTGCTTGCTCCAATAGACCTGGTCCGAGAAGCCGTGGTACATGCCCTCGAACCGGATCAGCTTGGGCCGTTTGGTGAACGCGCGCGCCAGACGCGTCGCGTACAACACCGCCTCGGTGCCGGTGTTGCACAGGCGCACCTGCTCCACGCTCGGGACCGCCGCGATGACCTTGTCGGCCAGTTTGGCCTCATCGGCCGTGGGCAGCGCGAACACCGTGCCGCGCTGCTGGATGAAATCCACCACCGCCTGCGTCACGCGCGGCGGGCGGTGGCCCAGCAGCATGGGGCCGAGGCCCAACAGATAGTCGATGTAATCGTTGCCATCCACGTCGGTCAGGTGCGAGCCGCTGCCGCTGGCGATGAACAGCGGGTACGGATCCCAGCCCGACCAAGTGGCGCGCGCGGTGCTGTTGACGCCGCCCGGAATCGGCTTGCAGGCGAGGTCGAACAACCTTGCGCTGGTGGCAGTGTCCAGTCCGTCGACCAGTTGCACGGCGGCATCGGGAGCGACCGTGGTGGCCGCGGCTCTCAGGGAATGCATGGGGGTGTCCTGCTCAAATTGTCACAGAAGGACGGCGGGTTCGAGGACGCGCCGTGGCGTGAACAGCTTGCCAGCCACCAGCGCCGGCAACAGGCCGATGGCGTCGGCAAACCCGACGATCGACGTGTGCGGAATCGCGGCGTGGCGGCAGTGCTCGATCAACCGGTGCTTGGCAAACACGTAATCGGCCTCGCCGGCGGCGCAAAAATCCGATGCGCCATCGCCAACCAGCAGCACGCGGTGGTGGTGGTCGTGCTCACGCACTGCGCTGGCGCACTTGCAGTGGCCGCTGCCGACGCGGCAGTGCGCGTCCGAAAACGGCGTTTCCAGTTTCCAGCTGCGCGCGCCGGTCTGCACCAGCCGGTTGGCCAACACCGGCAGGTCGTCCAGCTGGTAGCGCGCCAGGATCGCGCGGATGGCATAGTCGAGGCCGTCGCTGACCACCCGCAGGCTGGCGCCCGCGGCCAGTGCCGCTTCGACGAACTGCGGAAACGCGGGGTCGATGCGCAGGCTCGCCAGGTGCGCGTCGATCTCGTCGCGCGTGGCATCCAGCAGCGCCACCTGACCGGCCATGCACTCGGCCGAACCGATCTTGCCCGCGCGCCAGTCGCGCTCCAGCACCTGCCAGTCGGGCGAGGCGAAGCGGTCCAGCAGCGAGTCGGTGACGTCTTCGACGGCGATGGTGCCATCGAAGTCGCACAGGATGTTCCATCGGATTACGGGCATTTTGGGGTGGTCGGGCGGGTCCAAAGTGGCTGCGATTCTAGTGCCGAAGGCTTTCCGAACGCTTTCTTTGTGCGATCGTCCGCGATCGCCGCAGCACCTGGCGTGTGGCACCGTTGAGATCCATCCGTACGCCGGCACCAGGACGGCCTTCCCTGGCCTGACTTCCCACAACAGCTCGCGAAACTAGGCCGTCTTGAAAAACGCGTTCACTTCGCCTTGGGAAACCTGACCAGTACGCGCTGGCCGATCCGCAGCGGCGCCTCGCCGGCCTTCGGTGGCGTCAGTTCCAGTGTGCAATCGACGTCGTTGGCCAGCGCGCGCTCCAGTGGATCGCGGGTCAGGCCAGCCGGTTGCAGCACCTGACCCACCCATTTGACGGTGGCCTGGTAGGTCGCCCCCGTGCCGGAATCGCGCACCACTTCCGCCTGCATGCCGGCGTGGATCGCCGCCGCGGCATCGACGTCCAGTTGCGCGTGGATCACGTGCGGCCGGTCGGGCAGCAGTTCGAACAGCGCCTCGCCGGACGCCGCCGCGACCGACTGCCCGATCGCGAGGTTGCGCGTGACCACGCTGCCCGCCACCGGTGCGCGCAGCCGGGTCGAATCCAGTGCCAGCTGCGCCGCCGCGGTTTTCTGTTGCGCCGCATCCAGTTCCGCCTGCGCCGCGGCCTGTTTGGCCTTGAGCGACGCCACCGCGGCGCGCGCCTGTTCGGCGGCCTCGCCGGCGGCCGCACCGGCGCTGGCGGCGGCCGCAATGCGCGGCGCGCGTTGTTCGGCCTGTTTCAGGGACACCTGCAATTCCGCCAACTGGGCCTTGGCCTGTGCGACGCCGGCCCTGGCGCTGGCGAGCGCGATTTCGGCCGCCCGCGAATCCAGCGTCGCCAGCACCTGGTTGCGTTGCACCGCGTCGCCCTGGCGCACCGTCACGGATTCCACCACGCCGTCGGCACGCGCGGCGACCCGTACCAACCCGCCCTCGACGTCCACCCGGCCACGCGCCACCGCCAGCCACTGCGAGGGCGCCGAGGGCGCCGCGGCGGTCGCGGCGGCGCGATCGCCACCGGACGAACACCCGGCCAGCGCCAACCCCGCCAGGGCCAGCGCGACGCCGGCGCCACAAATGGTTTTCACGGTGCTCTCTCCTGTGGCTGCGCGGCCACGGCGTGCGCCGCATGCCGGTCGTTCAATATGACGCCATCTTCCATTTCCAGCACGCGGTCGGCATGGCTGACCAGGCGCGGGTCGTGGCTGACGCACAGCACGGTGGTGGCGTGTTCGTGGGCAATGCTGTGCAGGGTGTCGATCACGATTTGTCCGTTGGCCGCGTCCAGCGCGCTGGTCGGTTCGTCCGCGAACAGCAGTTGTGGCCGCTTGACCAGCGCGCGCGCGATCGCGACGCGCTGCTTTTCGCCGCCGGACAGCTCCGCGGGCAGCAGGTGCATGCGCGCGTTCAACCCGACCTCCTCCAGTGCCTCGCGGCCGCGCGCCTCGGCGCTGCGGTCGTCCACGCCCATGTAGCCGAGCGGCAACATCACCTGCTCCAGCGCGGTCAGCGCGGAAAACAGGTTGAAACCCTGGAACACGAAGCCGGTGTGCTGCAGCCGGAAGCGGTCGCGCGCATGCCGGTTGCCGCGAAACAGGTCCTCGCCCAGCGCGATCACGCTGCCAGCGTCGGGACGCTGCAGGCCCGAGAGGATCGACAACAGCGTGCTCTTGCCGCAGCCCGAAGGCCCCGCGATCAAGGTCAGGCGCCCGGCTTCGACGCTGAGCGACAGGCCGCGCAGGATCTCGCTGCGCAGCTTGCCGCTGGTGTAACCCATGTACAGGTCGGTGGCGATGAGCGCGCTCATCTGAGCAGCAACGCCGGATCGGCGCTCCGCAAGGCCCGCACCGCGGCCACGCCCGACACCAGCGCGATGCCCATCACCAGCACCGCGCAGGCGATCCAGGCCGGGAGGTTGAGCGCCACCGGCACTTCCTCGAACTTCGCCAGCCCGACCAGCACCAGGCTCAACACCACGCCCGCGACGAGCCCGCACACGCCGATCCACGCGGCCTGTTCCAGCACCACGCGGCGCAGCGAACCCAGGCTCACGCCCAGCGCGTGCAAGGTGGCGTACTCGCGTACCGAACCCGCGATCGCGCCCATCAGGGTCTGGCTGGTGATGATCGCACCAACGATGAACACCACCACCGCCAGAAAGATCACGCCAAGGCCGGCGCCGGTCTGGAACATCCAGTAGAACACCGCGCGCCGCGCAAAACTCGACGCGGTCCACGCGGCGTAACCGCGTGCGTGTGCGTTGATGCGCGCGGCGGCCGTGGCCGGGTCCACGCCCGGTTTCAGCTGCGCGACGTAGTACGCGACATCCGGCCCGTCGCCGCCATCGATGCTCAACTGGCGCGCGGTATCCAGCGACGCCAGCACGTTCACACCACCCAGCGCGCGGATGCCGCTGGCGGTGCCGACGATGCGCACCAGGTCGCCGTTGATCAGCGCTTGGCCGCCCACCGGCACGCCCAGCTTGGAAAGGTCGCCGCGATCGACGATCACCGCGAACGGTTCCGCCAGCGACGCGCGCTGCGCGGGCGTCAGCACGTCGGAAAAGATCATGCCGTCAGGCCCGGTGTCGACCCCCGACACGAACACCGACAGCCCGCCGGTGCCCGCGGGCCCGCGCCAGTCGGCGCCCACCCACGCAAACGGTTGCACCCGCGCGACGGCCGGATCCATCAGCATCGCGGTGCGCGCGCCGGGTGCG
>JAICHS010000084.1 GCA_025924775.1 Rhodanobacteraceae bacterium | reverse complement strand
TCCAAACCCCACTTCGACAAGGTGACAGCGTGCATCCAACGCGCGCGAGACGAAGGCGGCGACGTGCTCACCGGCGGCGGCGCGGTGACGGTTGGCGGGCGCTGCGCCGACGGCTGGTTCATCGCGCCCACCGTGATCGAAGGCCTGCCACAGGACACCGCCACCAACCGCGAGGAGATCTTCGGGCCGGTGGTGACCTTGATTCCATTCGACAACGAGGATGCCGCCATCGCGATCGCGAACGGTACCGACTATGGCCTGGCGGCGTCGCTGTGGACGCGCGACCTCGCGCGCGCCAACCGCGTGGCCGCGGCCATCGAATTCGGCATCGTGTGGGTGAATTGCTGGATGCTGCGCGACCTGCGCACGCCGTTCGGCGGCGTCAAGCATTCCGGCGTCGGCCGCGAAGGTGGTGTCGACGCGCTGAAGTTTTTTACCGAGCCCAAGAATGTCTGCATCGCACAGGGTTAAAATTGCAGGGCTCGCGCATTGTGCGCACCACACGAGGCACCCGTGACTACTCTCCGGAATCTGCTGGACAACAACCGTCGCTGGTCCGATCGGATTCGCCGTGACGATCCGCACTTCTTCGAAAACCTGGCCAAACAGCAAACGCCGAAATACCTGTGGATCGGTTGCTCGGACTCGCGCGTACCCGCCAACCAGATCATCGACCTGCCGCCGGGCGAGGTGTTCGTCCACCGCAACATCTCGAATCTCGTGCTGCACTCGGACATGAACTGCCTGTCGGTGCTGCAGTTTGCCGTGGACGTATTGAAGGTCGAGCACATCATGATCACCGGCCACTACGGCTGCGGCGGGGTGAAGGCCGCAATGGACCCCAAGCCGCACGGACTCATCGACAACTGGCTGCGCGAGATCAGCGGCACGCTGGAGCGCCATCGCGCCGAAATCGACGCCTTGCCCGAAGCCAAGCGCCATGCGCGCCTGTGCGAACTCAACGTGATGCAGCAGGTTGACAACATGGCGCACACCACCATCGTGCGCGAGGCGTGGGATCGCGGACAGCAGCTGGAAGTGCACGGCTGGTGCTACGGCCTTGAAGATGGGCTCATCCACGACCTCGGCATCGACGTGGCCGGCATCGGCGCGTTGCCGGGTGCCCTTCAGGCCGCCATCGCCCGCCCCGGTCCGCGCGCAACCTGAGGTCGACATCGATGCGGGCGTGCATGCTACGCTCCGGGCCGAGCGGAGTGCGTGCATGCGGCTACTTGTCCAGCCCATTTTGGTGTTGCTTGCAGCTGGCGCGGCAACGTGTGCGCTGGCCCAGACGCCCGCGCAGTGGCGGGCCGAGCAGGTCGAGGCCATGGACAAGTCCGACGCCATCATGCAGCGCGCGCACGCGCGCAAGGACCCGCTGGCGCAGTACCAGGTGATGCGCCGCGCGTACGCGTCGGACGGACGGCCTGCGTTCCGCGCCATCTTCGGCCAGTACCTGTCGTGGTACCAGACGTTCATCGGCGACTACCATGACGCCGAGCTCAGCTTTTCGATCCAGCAGAAGGCGCTGGCGGACGATGCGCCCTCGCCCGTGGGGCAACCCGGCTGGCACCCGGTGCCGGCGCTCGACTACCTTCCGCAACTGGCGAAAAAGTATCGCGTGGTGTTTCTCAACGAGGCCCACAACATCGCCTTGACGCGCACGCTGACGGTGCGCCTGCTGAAGCCGCTGCGCGAGCAAGGCTTCAACGTGTTCGCGGTGGAGACGCTGTATCCGTCAGACGTTGCGGCGCTCAACCAGCGTGGCTACCCGACCGCCGCCAGCGGCTTCTACACCCGCGAACCGATCTACGCCGAAATGGTACGCACGGCGCTGAAGCTGGGTTACAAGGTGGTCGCCTACGAGGCGGATACCAACCACACCGGCAACGCGCGCGAGGCGCAGCAGGCCGAAAACCTGTGGAAAATCCTGAAGGACGACCCGAAGGCGAGGCTGGTGGTCAATGCGGGTTACGCGCACATCCAGAAAACCGGACAATTCCTGGGCGCGCAGTCGATGGCCGAGCATTTCATCAAGGATGCCGGCATCCAGCCGCTGTCGATCGAACAGACCATCCTGATTCCGCATATCGACCGCTCGATGAACCATCCGGACTACGACCCGATCATCGCCGCGGCGCACCCCAGCCAACCCATCGTGTTCATCAACAAGGACGGACAGCCGTGGTCGCTCCGACCCGGCTACGACGCCAGCGTCATCTTCCCGCAAGAGCACTTCGCCTACGGGCGCCCGACCTGGGCCAGGTTGTGGGGCGCGCGAGTGCCGTACACGGTGAACGGGGCGATTTGTCAGCGACATTGGCCGTGCATGGTCGCCGCGCGCTACGCCGACGAAGGCCCCGCCGCGATTCCGGCCGACCGGATGGTGCTGGACCCGGTGCCGCTGATGACCGTCGACGACATCAAGATCACCAGCGGTGACTACAGCATCCCCATCGGCCAGTTGTACCTGCGCCCCGACCATCGCTACCTGCTCACCCTTACCGATGAGCAGGGCCATTCCATCGGCAGCCAGACCATAGGCGTTAGCGCGGCTACGGATCCACCGGCCACGGCAGCGTCGATGGCCGGACCCGGCATGAACTGCATCGCCGCCACGGCTCCGACCGCCCCCGCCAATCCGACTTGCCAGTGAGCATGAGCCCGAATCCAGTGCCGCCTTCCGCCCCCGCCCCCGTCGGCAATTACCCCTACGTGCGTCGCGTCGGCGACCTGTTGTTTCTTTCGGGCATCGGCCCGCGCACGCCCGGCAGCGACGCCATCGTGGGCAATGTGTTCAACCCGCGCGGCACCCTGGTCGGCCATGACATCGTGGCGCAGACGCGCCAGGTGTTCGCCAACGTGCGCGCGGTACTGGAAACCGCGGGCGCGCACTGGGAAGACCTGGTGGACGTCACCGTGTTTCTTACCGACATGGCCGGCGACTTCAAACGCTACAACGCCGTGTGGGCCGAATACTTCCCCGACCCCACCATCGCGCCCTGCCGCACCACCCTCGGCATCACCGCCCTGCCGACCCCGATCGCGATCGAGTTGAAGTGCATCGCGCGCGTGCGCTGAACAGGCGCTTGCCGTTTCCTCGTTTTGGTGACTTACCATCGCGGCATTGACATCTGCGTACGTTAGTGTAGACTAACGGTTAGTGAAGACTAACCTTAAATTGCGCGTGCAGGCACTGGGCGATCCTACCCGCATGGCGATCTTCGAACGCCTCGAACGGGGGCCGCTCGCGGTCGGCGAGATCGCGCGCAGCCTGCCGGTGACACGCTCGGCTGTCTCCCAACACCTGAAGGTGCTCAAGGATGTTGGCCTCGTGACCAGCCAGCGTGCCGCCAACCGCCAGATTTACCAGATCGATGCAGACGGCGTGGCCGGCCTGCGCGATTACTTCGACCATTTCTGGCAAGAGTCCCTGCAGTCCTTCAAGCACGCCGCGGAAAAATCCTTCAAGGAGAAATCCCAATGAACGCCGTCGCCAGCATCCCTTCCGTGCGCCACACGATCACCGTGGAAGCGCCCCGCGCGCACGCCTTCGAAGTATTTACGCGCGGCATCGACACTTGGTGGTTTCGCGATCATTCCATCGGCACGGAGCCACTGAAGGAAGTCGTGATGGAACCGCGCGAAGGCGGCCGCGTGTTCGAGCGCGGCATCCACGGCGCGAAGTGCGACTGGGGCCGTGTGCTGGTGTGGGAGCCACCGTCGCGACTGGTGGTGTCATGGGGCATCGGTGGCGACTGGCAGTTCGATCCCGATTTGTCGCACGCCAGCGAATATGAAGTGCGCTTCATCGAAGAAGCGCCCGACCGCACGCGTGTGGAGTTCGAGCACCGCCACTTCGAACGCCACGGCGAAGCGGGACGCTCGATACATGACGCGGTGGATTCGGGCTGGCCCAAGCTGCTGGCCGCGTACGCCGAATCGGCCAAGACGGCCTGAGCACCGCCGCGGCAACTGGTCTGCCACCACCTTTCGAAAGGCGCGCCGCCATGCTTCGCAAAATCGCTTCGATGTTGCTTGCCCTCACGGGATTGCTGATCGGCCTCGGTGCGCTCGGCCACAGCTTCATTGGCCGCAAGGCGCTTGATGCCGGTCTCACACCACTGCCGATCGACGCCCATACCGACAAGCTGATCCATCTCGTGTGGTACTTCTGCGGCGGGTGCATGCTGATATTCGGCGTACTGGTGATCCGGGGCGCATGGATGGCCACTCGTGGTGAACGTGGCGCGCTTTTCGCGCCCTGCACCATCGGCGTGTTGTACCTGGCGACGGGCGTCACGGCACTCTCATACATGCACGAACCGTTCTGGGGCGTGTTCGTGGTGTTGGGCGGGCTGGCGCTGGTGCTGTCGGCCGTGCTCGGCTTCGCCGCCGGGCCGCGTGTCGCGCCACGGATGCGTCAGCCGGCGGCGTAATCGATGCAGGCGCGCAACAGCGCGCGAATCACGTCCTGCACCGGCGCGGCGCGCGTGGGCAGGTATTCGAAGCTATCCTCGTCCATGTAGGTGTACTGGGCCAGTTCCAGCTGTACGGCTTCGATGCCGGTTGCCGGCTGGCCGTAGTGGCGGGTGATGTAGCCGCCCTTGAAGCGGCCGTTGACGATGTGGGTGTAGGGCTGGCCGGGCGCGCGCTGGCGCAGCAAGTCGGTCAGCGCCGCCTGCAATGCCGGTGAACAGCTTGCGCCCGACGCGGTGCCGAGGTTGAAATCCGGCAGCTGGCCGTCGAAGAACAGTGGCACCCGGCTTTTGATGGAATGCCCGTCCCACAGCACCACGCGCGGATGCTGTGCGCGCAGGCGCGCCAGTTCCGCCGCCAGGGCGTCGTGGTAGGGCTGCCAGTATTGCCGCCGGCGCGCCGCGACCGCATCGGTATCGGGCTCGGCCCCCGCCGCGTAGATGGCTTCGCTCGCAAACGTCGTCACCGGCACCAGCGAGGTTTCGCTGCGGCCCGGATACAGCGCGTGGCCCTCGGGATCGCGGTTCAGGTCGGCCACGTAGCGCGACCAGCGCGGCGTAATCACCGAAGCGCCTAGGTCGCGCGCGAACGCATACAGCTTGCCGACGTGCCAGTCGGTATCCGGCACGCGCCGGCCGGCGGCGGTCATCCCGGCCGCGATGGCGTCGGGCAGCGCGGTGCCGTCGTGCGGCAGGCTGACCAGCAGCGGGGCCGTCCCTGCGATCAATGTGAAATCGGGCATCCGGCGATTCTAGCGAGCCCGCGGCCGGAATTCGAAACGTCCGGCGCCGCAAGCCACGCCCCCCGTCCAACCCTGCCCGCCGGCGCCCCTCCCGTTCCTGCGACCGGGCGATCCCGCCATGCGGCAACCCCGGACGCTCACACAAATTCGCACAATTTTCAGGCGTGCACCCTTAATCTTGCGCGGTTTGAGCTGCCGTCACCGGATCAGGAAACCCGTTGAACCCACCGCCCGCCCTCGACGCGCGTCCCCGACGCGCGACTGTATTCAGCGTGGCCGTGCTGCTGGCGCTGCTGGTGGCTGCCCTGAACTTTGCGCTGTGGGCGGTGGCGGACCGCCCGACCAGCGTGATTCCGTGGAACGGCCAGACGGCCGGTTTCGCGTACAGCCCGTTCCAGCGCTACCAGAACCCGCTGGCCGGCACCTTCCCCACCGACGAGGAAGTCGATTCCGACCTGGCGTTGATGGCCAAGCACACGCATCGCATCCGCGTGTACTCGGTGCTGCAGTATCCGGAAATCCCCCGGCTGGCGATGCAGTACCACCTGGACGTGCTGGCCGGCGCGTGGCTGGACCGCCGCATCGAAAACAACGAAAACGAAATCAACGCGCTGATCGCGCAGGCACGCCGCTGGTCCGACATCAAGCGCGTCGAGGTGGGCAACGAGGTGCTGCTGCGCACCGACATGAAGCCGGAGCAGCTGATCGGCTATATCGACCGCGTGCGCGCGGCCATCCACCAGCCAGTATCGACCGCCGAACCCTGGGACGTGTGGGAGAAGTACCCGGAACTCGCGGAGCACGTCGATTTCATCACGGTGCACCTGTTGCCCTACTGGGACGGCGTGCCGCGCAAGGACGCGATCGGCGAGGCGCTGCAGCACTACGAGCGGCTGCGGCAGTTGTACCCGCACAAGCACATCGTGATCGGCGAGATCGGCTGGCCCTCCAACGGCAACCGCTACGAGTTTGCCAAGCCGTCACTGGCCAACGAGGCGATCTTCCTGCGTGAGTGGTTCCAGGTGGCGCGCGAGCGGAACCTCGACTACTACATCATGGAAGCCATCGACCAGCCGTGGAAGGAACAGGTTTCCGGCCGCACCGAGGCCTACTGGGGCGTCTTCAACGCCGACCGGCAGCTGAAGTTCCCGCTCAACGGGCCGGTGCTGGAGGACGCGACCTGGCCGTGGAAGGCGCTGGCTTCGGCGCTGCTGGCGCTGCTGCCGATGATCTGGTTCGCGTGGCGTTTCGCGCGCTTCAAGCTGGCGGGACGCTGCGTGTTCCTCGGCCTGATCCAGCTGGCGGCCGGCCTGATCGTGTGGTCGGTGACGGTGCCGTTCCAGTTCTATCTGGACGTCCTGGACTGGGCGATGCTGATCTTCCTGTTCCCCGCCCAGCTGGCGATTTTGGCCATCCTTCTGATCAACGGCTTCGAGTTCGTCGAGGTGCTGTGGCGCCGCAAGTGGCTGCGCCCGTTCGGACTGCTGAAACCCGGCCCGCCCGAGCAGCAGCCGTTCGTGTCGATCCACCTTGCCTGCTACAACGAGCCGCCCGACATGGTGGCGCAGACGCTCGATTCGCTGGCCGCGCTGGATTACCCGAACTTCGAAGTGCTGGTGCTGGACAACAACACCAAGCGCGAGGATGTGTGGCGCCCGCTGGAGCAGAAGTGCAAGGAGCTGGGCGAACGCTTCCGCTTCTTCCACCTCGATCCCTGGCCCGGTTTCAAGGCCGGCGCGCTCAACTACGGCCTGAAGCAGACCGATCCGCGTGCCGACATCATCGCGGTGGTCGATTCCGACTACGTGGTGCGCAAGGACTGGTTGTCCGCGCTGACCGGCTACTTCCACGACCGCAACATCGCGGTGGTGCAGTGCCCGCAGGCCAACCGCGAATTCGAGTCCAACGCGTTCCGGCGCATGACCGCGTGGGAGTGCGACGGCTTCTTCCGCATCGGCATGCACCATCGCAACGAACGCAACGCCATCATCCAGCACGGCACCATGACCATGGTGCGCCGGGTGGCGCTGGAAGGCACCGGCGGCTGGTCGGAATGGACCATCTGCGAGGACGCGGAACTCGGCCTGAGGCTGATGCACGCGGGCTACCAGACCGTGTACGTGGACGAAGTGATGGGCAAGGGCGTCACGCCCGCCGACTTCCGCGCCTACAAGAGCCAGCGCTACCGCTGGGCGTTCGGCGCCATGCAAATCCTGAAAGGCCGCTGGAACTGGATGGTGCACAAGGGGCCGCTTACGGTAGGCCAGCGGTTCCACTTCCTCACCGGCTGGTTCTCGTGGTTCGCCGACGCACTGCACATGGTGTTCACGCTGATGGCGCTGGGCTGGACCGCCGGCATGCTGCTGGCCCCCACCATCTTCAGCCTGCCGATGCAGCTGTTCCTGATTCCGGTGATGGGCTTCTTCGTCGCCAAGGCGCTGTTCGGCATCATCCTGTACCGCGCCCGCGTGCCCTGCAGCTGGCACGACACCCTGATGGCGGCGATCGCCAGCATGGGCCTGTCGCACGCCATCGCGCGCGGTATCTGGATGGGCCTGATCAAGCAGAAAACCGCGTTCGTGCGTACCGCCAAGAGCCGGCGCCTCTCGGGCGGCGCAGCCGGGGCGCTCGGGCCGGTACGCGAAGAATTGCTGATGTCGATTGCCTTGATCCTTGCGATCATCGGCATGGCGGCCAATTTCGGATCGCACTACATCGAAGGCGAATTGTGGATGGTGATCCTGGCCGCGCAGGCCATTCCCTATCTCTCGGCGCTGGTCGGCGCGCTGGTGGCGCGTTATTCGAAGGACCATCCGGCGGCCGCGCCGACGGCGCAACCGGCCCCGGCCCCGGCCGCCGAAGCGCGCACGCCCGCGGCGGTGGAAGCGCGCACCGCGGCGACGTAGGTGTGACATGCCCGTGCGACGAGCCTCCGCCACGCATCTGCCTGCGCCAGGCTCGACGGGCGCCATGCAATATCCACCCCCTTCGTGCACGAAGGGAGGCACCGCGCAGCAGTGGGGGGATGGCATCCCTGCCTTTTTCCGCGCCCCTCCAGGGGGCGCGGGTGACTTCTCTTTGCTTGGCCAAAGAGAAGTCACCAAGAGAAAGGCCACCCCGCGAACACGCCCTTCGCCCATCCATGGGCTACGGGTTCACTCGCGGACACCGGGGTTCGCCGAAGGCACTTGGGCTGCTCCGCGTCCAGCTGCGCAGCCCAAGCCCGGCCTTCACCATCCTGGCTACGGCGCTCGACGGCGCAACATACCCCCGGCATGTTGCGAGAGCCCCGTCTCGCCCCTGTGCCTGCGGCGAACTGGCCCGCCTCCTGCGGGCCATCCTGCGGACTTCTCCGGCGCCCGTTCGTCGTCTTCGAGGGGCCCCGGTCGGCGCGCATCCTTTGCGCAGCCCACGACTGATGAAGCGCCCTTGCACGACAAGGCGGGCTTGGAACGGCCGGGAACGAATCGGGGCCGCCTCGCACCGTATACCGCGCCGAAGCGCGCAATCGAACGGCACGGTCGGCGGCAGCCCGGTTCCTACAAAGCGGCTTCCGTAGGAGCGCGCCTGCGCGCGACAGTGCTCGCCACACTGGCGATGCTCGCCATCGCGCAACCCGCCCGCGCCGACACCCTGAAAGTCACCATCACCGGCGTCGACAAGGAACTGGCCGACGCCGTGCGCGCCCACCTGACCGCCAGCCAGTACGCCAACCGCAAGGACGTCAACGACACCCAGGCGCGGGTGCTGGCCAACGACGCCGCGCAGCAGGCCAGGACGGCGTTGCAGCCCTACGGCTACTACAACGCCAAGGCTACCACCGAACTCGCGCATGCGGGTGACACCTGGCAGGTGCAACTGCGGGTCGAGCCGGGCGCGGCGACGAAAG
>JAICHS010000083.1 GCA_025924775.1 Rhodanobacteraceae bacterium | reverse complement strand
CGTGGAGATGGTGATGCCGGGCGACAACATCAAGATGACGGTGAGCCTGATCCACCCGATCGCGATGCAGGATGGGTTGCGGTTTGCGATTCGCGAAGGCGGGCGCACGGTGGGCGCGGGCGTGGTGACGAAGGTTATTGAGTAAAAGTGGTTATCCCGGACGCCACTGCGTGGCGCCGTGATGACTCCCGCCGTTCATGCGACCAAAGAGCCGGTTGCATAACGCTGGGGAAGAGCTGAAAGCGAAAAGCTGAAAACACGAACGTTCTTTTAGTGAGCAAAGACATGGCAACCCAGAACATCCGCATCCGGCTGAAGGCCTACGACCATCGCCTGATCGACAAGTCGGCCAGCGAGATCGTGGAAACGGCCAAGCGCACGGGTGCGCAGGTGCGCGGCCCGATCCCGCTGCCAACCAAGATCGAACGCTACACGATCCTGGTGTCGCCCCACGTCGACAAGGATGCGCGTGACCAGTACGAGACGCGTACCCACAAGCGCGTGCTGGACATCGTTGATCCCAACGACAAGACCGTGGACGCACTGATGAAGCTCGACCTCGCCGCCGGCGTGGACGTGCAGATCAAGCTGGGCTGAGGTACGAGACATGAGCATCGGACTGGTAGGAAAAAAATGCGGCATGAGCCGGCTCTTCACTGAAGATGGCCGCTCAATCCCCGTCACGCTGATCGAGGCGACGCCGAACCGTGTCACCCAGGTCAAGACCGCTGACAACGACGGCTACGTCGCGGTTCAGGTCACCGTGGGCGGCAAGCGCGCTTCGCTCTTGACGAAACCGGCCAAGGGTCATTTCGCCAAGGCCAAGGTGGAGCCGGGCCGTGGCCTGTGGGAGTTTCGCCTTGATGACAAGGACGCGGCCAAGTACGCGGTCGGCGCCGAGATCAAGGTGGATGAGGTGTTCAAGGTCGGCCAGCTGGTTGACGTCGCCGGCGTATCGAAGGGCAAGGGCTTCCAGGGCACCATCAAGCGCTGGAACTTCGCGATGGGGGATGCGACGCACGGCAATTCGCTGTCGCATCGCGCGCCGGGTTCGATCGGCCAGCGCCAGACCCCGGGCCGGGTATTCCCGGGCAAGAAGATGGCCGGCCAGATGGGCAACGTCAACCGTTCGGCGATGAATCTCGAAGTGGTCAGCGTGGACGCCGAGCGCCACCTGATCGCGGTCAAGGGCGCGGTGCCCGGTGCCAGCGGCGGCGATGTCGTCGTGCGCCCGGCGGCCAAGGCTTAAGGAGCCAGGTCATGGAACTCAATGTCATTGGCGCGAGCCCGGTCAAGGTTTCCGAAGCGATCTTCGGTGCCGCGTTCCGCGAGGATCTCGTGCACCAGGTGGTGGTGGCGTACCGCAACGCCGGCCGCGCCGGCACCAAGGCGCAGCTGAACCACGCGCGCATGTCGGGCACCACCAAGAAGTTCAAGAAGCAGAAGGGCGGTGGCGCCCGTCATGGCGACTATCGCGCGCCGATCTTCGTTGGTGGTGCGCGGGCATTTGCGGCGCAGCCGCGCGACTTCGCGCAGAAGGTCAATCGCAAGATGTATCGCGGTGCGGTGTGTTCGATGCTGGCCGAGTTGAATCGCCAGGGCCGCCTGAAGGTGGTCCCGGAGTTCGCGGTGGATGCGCCCAAGACCAAGACGCTGGTCGCCAAGCTGGACCAGGTGGAAGCCAAGGGTCGCACGCTGATCGTGGCGCAGGCGGTGGACGAGAAGCTGTTTCTCGCCGCGCGCAACAACCCCAACATCATCGACGTCATCGACGTGGACGGCATCAATCCGGTCGCGCTGGCGGCGGCCGACGACGTCGTCATTACCGTCGACGCGGTGAAGAAGGTCGAGGAGTGGCTGGCATGAGCGACGATCGCATCCATTCGGTGCTGCGTGCGCCATACGTCTCTGAAAAGAGCACGCGGCTTTCCGAGCACAATCAATACGTTTTCGCGGTGGCGCCCGACGCCACCAAGGCCGACGTCAAGTCCGCGGTGGAGCAGCTGTTTTCCGTGAACGTGGTGTCGGTGAACATGGCCAACGTCAAGGGCAAGCTGAAGATGTTCCGCTTCCGCCCAGGTCGCAAGGCCAGTGTCCGCAAGGCTTACGTGCGCCTGGCTGAAGGCCAGACCATCGAAGCCGCCGCGGGCCGGGCCTGATATCCAGAGGTGCAATCCAGATGGCACTGATCACACCCAAACCGACTTCACCGGGCCGCCGCGGCATGGTTCGCGTGGCGCCCCTTGCAGGGCTGCACAAGGGCGACTCCTACGCGCCGCTGACCGAAGTCCAGTCCAAGACCGGTGGCCGCAACCACTTCGGGCGCATCACCGTGCGCCACCGTGGCGGCGGGCACAAGCAGCACTACCGCATCATCGACTTCAAGCGCGACAAGGAAGGCGTGGCCTGCCGGGTCGAGCGCATCGAGTACGATCCCAACCGCACCGCGCACATCGCGTTGCTGTGCTACGCGGATGGCGAGCGCCGCTACATCATCGCGCCCAAGGGCGTCCAGGTCGGCGCGCAGCTGATGGCGGGCAAGGACGCACCGATCAAGGATGGCAACACCCTGCCGCTGCGCAACATGCCGATCGGCACCACGGTGCACTGCGTCGAGATGAAGCCGGGCAAGGGCGCACAGCTGGCGCGCAGCGCCGGGTCGTCCGCGCAGCTGGTCGCGCGTGAATCGGGCTACGCCACCCTGCGCCTGCGTTCCGGCGAGATGCGCAAGGTTCCGGTGGAGTGCCACGCCACCATCGGCGAGGTTGGCAATTCCGAGCACAGTCTGAAGAAGCTCGGCAAGGCCGGCGCCAAGCGCTGGTTGGGTATTCGCCCGACCGTCCGCGGCGTGGTGATGAATCCGGTTGACCACCCACATGGTGGCGGCGAAGGCCGCACCTCGGGCGGTCGCCACCCGGTGAGCCCATGGGGCACGCCGACCAAGGGTTACAAGACCCGCAACAACAAACGCACGCAGAACATGATCGTGCGTCGCCGCAGCAAGTAAGGGCTCATCGACATGCCACGTTCACTCAAGAAAGGCCCGTTCATCGACATGCACCTGTTGAAGAAGGTGGAGTCGGCGAACCAGAGCAACAGCAAGCGCCCGATCAAGACCTGGTCGCGCCGCTCGATGATCCTGCCGGAGATGGTCGGGTTGACCATTGCCGTGCACAACGGTCGCCTGCACGTGCCGGTGCTGGTCAACGAGAACATGGTCGGGCACAAGCTCGGCGAGTTCGCGGTGACCCGCACGTTCAAGGCCCACGGTGGCGACAAGAAAGCCGCGGAAGCCAAGAAGTGATGGGTACTGACATGACTACGACACAAGCCAAGGCCGTCCTGCGCGGGGTGCGCATTTCGGCGCAGAAGGCGCGCCTGGTGGCCGACCTGGTGCGCGGCATGCCCGTCGGCACGGCCAGCGCCGTGCTGGAGCACACCAATAAGAAGGCCGCGCACCTGGTTCGCAAGGTGCTGCTGTCGGCGGTTGCCAACGCCGAGAACAACGTTGGCGCCGACGTGGACGAGCTGAAGGTTGCGCGCATCTACGTGGACGAAGGCGCGGTCATGAAACGTATGCGCGCACGTGCCAAGGGGCGCGGCGCCCGCATTCTGAAGCGCACTTCGCATATCACGGTCGAGGTAGGCTGATCATGGGTCACAAAGTCAATCCAATCGGAATCCGCCTCGGCATCTCCAAGGACTGGAACTCCAAGTGGTTCGCCGGCAAGCGTCAATATGCAGCGTACCTGGTGTCCGACCTGAAGGTGCGCGAGCTGCTGAAGAAGAAGCTGGCGCAGGCAGGCGTGTCGAAAATTTTGATCAGCCGTCCGCAGAAGAACGCCGACATCACCATTTTCACCGCGCGTCCGGGCGTCGTGATCGGCAAGAAGGGCGAAGACATCGAAAAGCTGCGCCGCGAAGTCTCGGCGATCATGGGTGTCGACGCCCACATCAACGTCAGCGAAGTGCGCAAGCCCGAACTGGACGCGCAGCTGGTGGCGGAATCGATCGCGCAGCAGCTGGAGCGCCGCATCATGTTCCGCCGTGCCATGAAGCGCTCGGTGCAGAATGCGATGCGCCTGGGCGCGCTGGGCATCAAGGTCAACGTGGCCGGTCGCTTGAACGGCGCCGAGATCGCGCGTTCGGAGTGGTACCGCGAAGGCCGCGTGCCGCTGCACACGCTGCGTGCCGACGTCGATTACGGCTTGGCCGAAGCGCACACCACCTATGGCGTCATCGGTGTCAAGGTGTGGATCTACAAGGGCGAGATCTTTGATTTCGCGAGCCTCGGCCAGACCAAGGAAGAGGATCGCAACGACGGGCCGTCGACGCGCCGCGAGCGTGGCTCGCGCGATGATGATCCGCGCCGCGAACGGGCGCCACGTGGGCGCCGCGAGCGGACGACTACCGAACAGTAAAGAGTGAAGTCGGCCGCCGGCGCGGCCTGTAAAGAGCAAAGGGAAACGTCAGACACGCCGCTCGCTGCTTGCTTTTGGTTGCAGCGATCAGGCTGAGCGACTTTTCCCCTTGCCGCGAGCAAAGCGAGCGAACCAACTATGTTGCAACCCAAGCGCACAAAATTCCGCAAGCAGTTCAAGGGCCGCAACCGGGGCCTCAGCCTGACGGGCAACCTGGTCAGCTTCGGCGAGTACGGCCTCAAGGCCACGACCCGCGGCGCGATCACCGCGCGCGAGATCGAAGCCGCGCGCCGCTGCATCACGCGTTACGTGAAGCGCGGCGGCAAGCTGTGGATCCGCGTGTTCCCGGACAAGCCGGTCACCAAGAAGCCGATCGAGGTTCGCATGGGCGCCGGCAAGGGCAACGTCGAATACTGGGTTGCCCCGATCCAGCCAGGCCGGATGCTGTACGAAATCGAAGGCGTCACCGAGGCCGAGGCACGCGAGGCGTTCCGCCTGGCCGCGGCCAAGCTGTCGGTGCAAACCCAGTTCGCAACCAGGGCGCTGCTGTGATGGATACCAACGAGATGCGTGGCAAGACCGCGCAGGAACTGAACGACCACATCGTCGACCTGCGCCGCGAGCAGTTCAGCCTGCGCATGCAGAAGGCCCAGGGCCAGACCGCGCAGACGCACCAGTTCGCCAAGGTTCGCCGCGAGATCGCGCGGGCCGTGACGGTCCTGGGTCAGAAGCAGGCGGCGCAGAAGCAGAACGGAGCAGCATGATGAACGACACCAGCAGCATGTCCGACAAGAGCGGCACGCGTACCATTGATGGTCGCGTGAGCAGCGCCAAGAGCGCCAAAACGATCACCGTGGTGGTGGATCGGCAGGAACAGCACGGCCTGTATGGCAAGCTGCTGCGCCGTTCGACCAAGCTGCATGCGCACGATGAAAAGGGCGAGTGCCACGAGGGCGACCTGGTGCGCATCGCCGAGTGCCGGCCGTTGTCCAAGACCAAGCATTTCCGCGTGGTGGAAGTGCTGGCCCGCGCGGCAGAATGAGGAGCCGACGACCATGATCCAGATGCAAACCAAGCTGGCCGCGGCGGACAACAGCGGTGCGCGTGAACTGATGTGCATCAAGGTGCTGGGCGGCTCCAAGCGGCGCTACGCCAGTGTCGGCGACGTCATCAAGGTTTCGATCCGCGACGCCATTCCGCGCAGCAAGGTCAAGAAGGGCGAGGTGTACAACGCGGTGGTCGTGCGTACCGCCAAGGGCGTGCGCCGCCCGGACGGCTCGCTGATCCGCTTCGACGACAACGCCGCGGTGTTGCTCAACAACAAGCTGGAACCGATCGGCACCCGCATCTTCGGGCCGGTCACCCGCGAGCTGCGCAGCGAGCGTTTCATGAAGATCGTTTCGCTGGCTCCCGAGGTTTTGTGAGGCTGAGGTAGGAGCGAGCCTGCTCGCGACACTGAAAACCGGATCGTGCACAAGCGCGCTCCTACGAAAGCAGAGATACGCATATGAACAGGATCAGAAAGGGCGACACGGTGTTCGTGGTCGCGGGCAAGAACAAGGGCCAGCACGGCGAAGTCACCCGCGTCGTGGGCGACCGCGTGTTCGTCCAGAACATCAACATGGTCAAGCGCCACACCAAGCCGAACCCGCAGCTGCAGCAGCCGGGCGGCATCGTCGAGCGCGAAGCCCCGATCCACATTTCCAATGTCATGTTGTACGACCTGGCCACCGGCAAGGGCGCGCGCGTGGGTCACAAGACGCTCGGCGACGGGCGCAAGGTGCGCGTGTTCCGGTCGAACGGCGAAGTGGTCGACGCGTGAGGATGAAACCATGACCCGCCTTGAAAAAATCTACAAAGACGAAGTGACGCCCGCGCTGATGAAGCGCTTCGGTTACCAGAACCCGATGCAGGTGCCGCGCATCAGCAAGATCACGCTCAACATGGGCGTGGGTGAGGCTGCCGCGAACAAGAAGGTGCTGGAAAACGCCACCGCCGACATGGCCAAGATCGCCGGCCAGAAGCCCGTGATCACCAAGGCGCGCACGTCGGTCGCGTCGTTCAAGATCCGCGATGGCTGGCCGATCGGTTGCAAGGTGACGCTGCGTCGCGCCAACATGTGGGAGTTCCTGGACCGCCTGATCAACATTTCGCTGCCGCGCGTGCGCGACTTCCGCGGAGTGTCGGGCCGCGCGTTCGACGGCCGCGGCAACTACAACATGGGCGTGAAGGAACAGATCATCTTCCCGGAAATCGATTTCGACCAGGTCGATGCGATGCGCGGTATGGACATCTGCATCACCACCACCGCGAAAACCGACGCGGAAGCCAAGGCGCTTCTCGAAGCGTTTCACTTCCCGTTCCGCAACTGACGAGAGACGTAGACCGATGGCCAAGAAATCCATGGTGAATCGCGACCTGAAACGGGCCAAGCTGATCAAGCAGCACGGCGCCAAGCGCGTCGATCTGAAGAAGATCATCGCCAACGCCGATGCGAGCTACGACGAGAAGATGGCGGCTGCCGCCAAGCTGCAGAAGCTGCCGCGCGATTCCAGTCCGTCGCGCCTGCGCACCCGCTGCGCGTTGACCGGTCGTCCGCGCGCCGTGTACGTGAAGTTCGGGCTGGGGCGCAGCAAGTTGCGCGAAGCCACCATGCGCGGCGACGTGCCGGGCCTGCGCAAAGCTTCTTGGTGAAGCGGGAAAAGGAACAGAGAAGGGGAGCTGGGAACAAAATCGAGCAGCAACCCCGTTCCTCGTTCCCGTTTTTGAGATTGTTTGGATATCGATGCAAGGCAACAGGAATAACCCATGAGCATGACTGATCCCATCGCCGATATGTTCACCCGCATCCGCAATGCCCAGGCCACGGGCAAGCCGACGGTGAGCATGCCGGCGTCCAAGCTGCGCCAGGCGCTGGCCGAGCTGCTGAAATCCGAAGGCTATGTGCTGGATTCGCGGCGCTCGGAAGACGGCGGCAAGGCGCATCTGGAAATCAAGCTGAAATATTTCGAGGGCAAGCCCGCGATCGAACGCATCGAGCGCGTCAGTCGCCCCGGTTTGCGGGTCTACCGCGGCAAGGAGACCTTGCCCAAGGTGCTGGGTGGCCTTGGCATCTCCATCGTGTCCACATCGGCCGGGCTGATGACCGACGCGCAGGCGCGCGCCAAGGGTCTGGGCGGTGAAGTGATCGGCCGGGTCGCGTAAGCAGGACGGAGCATAAGACATGTCACGAGTAGCCAAACAGCCCATCGCGTTGCCCAAGGGCGTCGAGTGCCAGGTGGCCAAGGACGGGATCACCGTCAAGGGCCCCAAGGGCACCTTGAAGATGCATGTGATCCCGGGCGTTGAGGTCAAGAACGCCGATGGTCACCTGACTTGCGCCGACGGCAGCGCCGAAACCAAGTTCGCGGGTACCACCCGCGCGCTGCTGGCCAACATGGTGCACGGCGTCAGCAAGGGTTACGAGCGCAAGCTGGAACTGGTCGGCGTGGGTTTCCGCGCGGCGATCCAGGGCAAGAGCCTCAACCTGTCGCTCGGGTTTTCGCATCCGGTGGTATTTCCCGCGCCGGACGGCATCACGCTGGAAACCCCGTCGGCCACCGAAATCCTGATCAAGGGCGCCGACAAGCAGCAGGTCGGGGAAATCGCGGCCAAGATCCGCGCGTTTCGCCCGCCGGAGCCTTACAAGGGCAAGGGCGTGCGCTATGCCGGCGAACGCATCACGCTGAAAGAAGCGAAGAAGGCCTGATCATGATCTCCAAGAAATCCTCGCGTCTGCGCCGCGCCAAGTCCGCGCGCTCACGTATCCGCAAGCTGGCGGTTCCACGCCTGTCAGTCTATCGCAGCGGGCAGCACATCTACGCGCAGGTCATTGCCGCCGATGGCGGCACGGTCCTGGCCGCGGCTTCCACTGCGCAGAAGGCGCTCAGCGAAGGCCTGAAGGGCACCAAGAACAAGTCCGCCGCCGCCGCGGTGGGCAAGGCGATCGCCGAAAAGGCGCGCGCCGCTGGCGTCGAGTCGGTGGCGTTCGATCGTTCCGGGTTCAAGTACCACGGGCGCATCGCCGCGCTGGCGGATGCGGCTCGGGAAGCGGGTTTGAAGTTTTGATGGGACTGTCCAGCTTGCGATCCTCCGGCGTTTGTTTGTGCGATCGTCCCTGATCGCTGCGTAACGGGGTCAGCTTGGGCAGTGTTGTAGCAGAGCAGTTGGCTTCACCAGAACGGCCTTCCATGGCCTGACTAATCGAAAAATCTACAACTCCAAGCGGCTTGATGCCGCAAGCAAATGCCCGCATTTCCCGGGCGCAAGGTGAACAACATGGCAAATCGTGATCGCGAAGAATCCGACGGGATGCTGGAAAAGCTCATCGCCGTCAACCGCGTGGCCAAGACGGTCAAGGGCGGCCGGCAGATGAGTTTCACGGCATTGACCGTGGTCGGTGATGGCGCCGGCAAGGTCGGCTTCGGCTATGGCAAGGCGCGTGAGGTGCCGGTGGCCATTTCCAAGGCGATGGAGCGTGCGCGCCGCAACATGGTCACGGTGGGCCTGAACAATGGCACCATCTGGTATGCGGTGAAGGCGAACCACGGCGCCGCCCGCGTGTTCATGCAGCCGGCTTCCGAAGGTACCGGCGTGATCGCCGGCGGCGCGATGCGCGCCGTGCTGGAAGTGGTCGGCGTGAAGGACGTGCTG
>JAICHS010000082.1 GCA_025924775.1 Rhodanobacteraceae bacterium | reverse complement strand
CCACGCGACGACCCGGGCTGTACGCGACGCAGCCGTGCAATTATCATGGGCGGCCCGCAAGCGCGGGCGTAGTGCACCACGACCCCGGAGAGGTGGCGGAGTGGTCGATCGCGCCGGATTCGAAATCCGGTTTACGGTTATGCCGTAACGAGGGTTCGAATCCCTCCCTCTCCGCCAGCCATGCAAACGCCTCCCTCAGGGCGTTTTGCATTTCCGGGGGCAACCCGCATCTGCCACCAGGCGCCGCATCACGCGATTGCGCCCCCATGCGGTCGGCTAAAATGGCGGGATGCCAGTTGCGACCAATCTCCACCTCGGCCATGCGGGCGAGGCGTATCCCGACGCGTTCTACGTACGCACCGGTGAACACCGTTTCGTCTCGACCCTGCACGCGCAGGGCGCCTGGCAACCGGGCGAGCAACACCTGGCGCCCGCGTCGGGCCTGGTGCTGGCCGAAGCCGTGCGGCGCCTGCCAAGCGACAAGCAGGTATCCCGCGTGTCCTGCGACGTACTGGGGGTCATCCATTCCGGCGAGTTCACCATCGACGTCGAGGTGGTGCGTCCGGGGCGCACGATTGAACTCATCGAAGCCAGCATGCGCCACGGCGACCGGACCAGCATCCGCGCGCGCATCTGGCGCCTCGCGGCGACCGACACCACCGGCGTGCAAGGCGTTGAATGGCAAGCGCTGCCACCGCCGGAGGCAATGCCTCCGCTGCCCATGTCGGACGTGTGGGGCGGCGGCTTCATTGGCTCGCTGGAGGCACGCCAGGCCGCGGATGCCCGACCGGGGCGCGGCCGCAGTTGGCTGCGCACGCACTGTTCCCTGGTGGCCGGCGAGGCCGACCCGCCCGTCGCGGGTTTCATGAAGCTGGTCGATACGGCCAACGGACTGGTCGTGCGCGAGCGCCCCGGCAGCGTGTTCTTCGCCAACGTGGACCTGACCGTGCACCTGTTCCGCCAACCCCGGCTTGGCTGGGTCGGCTTCGATACCCGCGTCAACTTCGGCCCGGCGGGACTGGGCGAAACCTTCTCGGTGCTGAGCGACAGCGACGGCCCCGTCGGCACCGCGGCGCAAAGCCTCACCGTGCGCATCGGTGAGGACTGGCCGGGCGGCCCGCGTACCGCCGCCACCCGTCCGCGCGAGCAACCGTAGGGCCGTGCTTTCGACGGCCGGCGACGCACGCCGACTGGCCCAACCGCAATGACCCGATCCAACATCCGCTATCCGGAAGGTGGCGCGCACGCCTGGGGTGTCTGGGGTGCCGCCGCCGGAATCTACTTTGTCGCGGTTTTCCATCGCACTTCGCTGTCGGTGGCGGGCATCGCCGCGGCCGAACGCTTCCACGCCAGCCCGTCGCAGCTGGCGACATTCATGGGCCTGCAACTGATCGTGTACGCCGCGATGCAGCTGCCCGTCGGAATCCTGCTGGACCGTTTCGGTTCGCGCCGGTTGCTGACCGGTGGCATCGCGTTGATGACGGCGGGCCAGCTCGGGTTCGCGGTGTCGCCGTCCTACCCGCTGGCGCTACTGTCGCGCGTGATCGTCGGCCTAGGTGATGCCATGACCTTCCTGTCGGTGTTGCGGCTGGTCGCGGTGTGGTTCCCCGAGGCGCGCAAGCCGCTGTTGACGCAGCTCACCGCCATCGCGGGCCAGCTAGGCGCCATGCTGGCCGCGCTTCCGATCGTCGGTGCGCTGCACCGGTTCGGCTGGGCGCCCACCTACGCGGGCGCGGCGATCATCGGGCTGGTCGTGGGCGGCGTGATGTACGTCGTCGTGATCGACCAGCCGACGCCGACGGATGCGCCGCGTGCGGACTCGCTACGCATGCTGCTGCGCGGTGTGCAGGATTGTTGGTCGCGGCCATACACGCGCGTCGGCGCCTGGATCTATTGCGCCTGCCTATTCTTCCCGAGCCTGCTGACGCTGCTGTGGGGCTACCCGTACCTCGTTGACGGGCACGGCGCCAGTCCGCAGCTCGCGGCCGCGCTGCTGACAATGTTGTTGCTGGTTTCCATCGCGGGAGGCCCGATCGTGGGCGCGTTGGTCGGCCGTTGGCCGCGGGTACGCCTGCCGCTGGTCTGCTGGTGGCTGGCCGCCGCGATCGTGGCGTGGACGCTGGTGCTCGTGTGGCCGGGCCCCGCGCCATCCTGGACACTGGTCCTGCTGATGGTCGTCGCGGGCGCCGGCTCGCCCATTGGTCTGGTGGGATTCGACTTCGCCAGCTCTTCAACCCCGGCGACACAGGTCGGAACGGCGATGGCGCTGGTCAACGTCACCGGCTATGCGGCCACGATCGCGGTGATCTTCGGGATCGGGCTGGTGCTGGACCTGCTGACGCCACCGGGGTCGTCGCACTACAGCGCACACGCCTTTTCGCTGGCGATGCTGGTGCCGTACCCGGTGTGGCTCGTCACCGGTGTGCAGATCTGGCGTTGCGCGCGCCGCGTGCACGGCCCCGGCGACCTTGCGTACGCGGCCCACGTCCACTGACGCGTACGCGATGTCCCTGCGTCCGCGTTGCCTGGCCGTGGCACTCGGCGCCGCTGGAGCTCAGCGCTTGCTGCAACCCACCAATCGCAGGCGCGTGCCCGGTTGCAGGTCCGATGCCGAATGCAGGCGGTTGCTGCGCACCAGCTCGCGCACGTCGTCGCAATGGAAGCGGCGCGCGATCGCGTACAGCGTATCGCCGCTACGCACGGTGTAATGGCCGGCGGCTGCACGCCGGCTCTTGCGTGGCGGCGGATCGGCGGCCGCCACCTGCACCGGTGGCGTGGGCGGTTGCGCGGCCTGCAACTGGCTGGCCAGCGCCACCCATTTGCCGGTGGTGCAGTACTGCTTGTACGCGCCCTGCAGGAACCGGGGCAGGCTGATGCGCGTGCCTTGCGGTTGCACCTGGGATGCGTCCATCTGCGGATTGAGGTTGCGCAGCGTGCGATACCAGCCGTAGTGCGCGCCTTCATCGTCGCCCAGGCACACCGACAGTTCGTCGAGCGACGCCGGATTGACCAGGTTGACGTAACCCGGGGTGCCATCGACCCGCGGGAAATGCAGGTTGTAGCGCTCCGGGTGCAGGAACAACCACGCCGCCGCCAGCACCATCGGAACGTATTCCCGGGTTTCCGGCGACAGCGCGAAATAGAGGTCCGGATTCCAGAAGCTCGCATCCGGTGTACCGGCGGCAAGACGCCCCACCCTGCCCTCGCCGCCGTTGTAGGCGGCCAGCACCAGCGCGAGATTGTCGTTGAGCTTCCCCAACTGTTCATCGAAGTAGGCCGCGGTGGCCTGTGCGGCCATGGTCGGATCGAAACGCTGGTCGAAGCCGTTGATCGTGTTCAGCCCGAAGCGTGCGCCGGTGGCCGGCATGAACTGCAGCGGACCGGCTGCGCCCGAGCGTGAAACCGCGTGCACGCGCCCACCGGATTCCTTGGCGATCAGGCCGAACAGGATCGCCTCGGGCAAGCCGGCCTGGTTGAACGCCGGTTCCATCTGGTAGCGCAGGTACTGGTAATCGACGTAGGCCCGGATCAGGTTGGGGCGCATGCGCGTCAGCCAAACCTGCAGCGCCGCCTGCACGGTGGCGTTGGTCGCGACCAGGTCGGAAAGCTTGTGGTCGTGCAACAGCTGTACGGTGCGCTGGGCCTGCGGCAACGCGGTCAACACGCCCGAATCGTTGCCGCCGGTGTCCTGGTCGGCGGTATCCGAAGCCTGGTCGTCGTCGTCGGTGCCAAGGAAACTGCCATCCTTCAGGCGCAGCGCCCGATCGTAGGCCGACAGGAAGCGCGCGGTGTCGCATCCGGACGTGTTGACGCACCGGTCGGACGCGCTGCGCAGTGCATCCAGCGCGGTTTTCAGCGTCTGCTGCGACTTCGCATTGTCGCCACGCCGCGCCTGCTCCAACGCCTGGTCGTACTGCGCGCTGGCCTGGTCCAGCTGCGCATATAGCCCGTTCACACCCACAGGCGGTGTTTTGGTCGGCGCCTGTGCGCATCCCCCCAACAACCCGAGCGCGCCAACGCACGCCATCCATCCCAACCACCGCATCATTACCACCACCCCAACGCGAGACAACGCACGCACCGTAGCGTGCCGCGGGCGGCGACTCAAGCCGCGCGTTGCGGCCGTGCCATCGACGCACGCTCCGCGGCGGGGCGTTCAGCAACGCCCTGCCGGCGTCACCGCACCGTACAATCAAAAGGCCCAACACATACGGGCACACGAGGCGTCCGCGTGAACCAGATCCTGATCGGAAGGAACGACACCACCGCGGTCGCACTCGACCCGCGCTTCGGCGACCGCCACGGCATGGTTGCGCGTTTCGCTTGAGCCCATGTCACGCTGGCGTCCACCACCGCCCCGCTCCACCGCGATCATCACGCGGCCGGGCTTCGATGCGCTGAAAGCCGAGCTCGACCACCTGTGGCGCGAGCTGCGTCCGGAAGTCGTCAAGGCGTTGGCGGCGGCGGCAGCCGAAGGCGACCGTTCGGAGAACGCCGAATACACCTACCGCAAGAAGCAGCTGGGCGAAATCGACCGTCGCGTGCGCTACCTGTCCAAGCGCATCCCCTCGCTGCAGGTGGCCGAAGGCATGCCGGCCGATCGCGCCGCGGTGTTCTTCGGCGCCACGCTGGAAATCGAGAACACCGGCACCGGCGAGACGCACACCTATCGCATCGTCGGTCCGGATGAAACCGACGCGAAGAAGGGCTGGATCAGCGTGGACTCACCGCTGGCGCGCGCCGCCCTGAAAAAACGCGTGGACGACGAGTTCGAGGCGGAGCTGCCCGGCGGCAAGGTGCGGTTCGTTGTCTGTTCCGTGGCCTACGCGCCTTTGTAGGGGCGCGCCTGCGCGCGACCGACGCACCTGCACATCGATGCGTCCCCACGGTCGCAGGCAGGCGCCTACAGGAGTTCCGCGCTCAGGTCGTGCGCGCCGGCGTCGGTGACGCGCACGTCCACGAACTGCCCGGAACGCAGCTTTGCGCCATCGGCGATCCGCACGACGCCATCGATCTCCGGTGCATCGGCCATCGAGCGCGCGACCACGCCGCCGGCACTCACTTCATCGACCAGCACTTTCAGGGTGCGGCCGATTTTCTTCTGCAGCTTGGCCGCGGAGATTCCGGCCTGCACTTCCATGAAGCGCTCCAGCCGGTCTTCCTTCAATTCTTCCGGTACCGGGTCGGGCAGTTCATTGGCCGCGGCGCCGCCCACGGGCGAATACGCAAACGCACCCACCCGGTCGAGCTGCGCCTCGCGCAGGAAATCCAGCAAGGCTTCGAATTCGGCGTCGGTCTCGCCCGGAAACCCGACGATGAAAGTGCTGCGGATCGTGATGTCGGGGCATACCTTGCGCCACGCCCGGATGCGTTCCAGCGTCTTTTCCGAATGCGCCGGTCGTTTCATCAATTTCAGTATGCGCGGCGAGGCGTGCTGGAACGGAATGTCGAGGTACGGCAGGACCTTCCCTTCCGCCATCAACGGCACGATCGCGTCCACGTGCGGGTACGGATACACGTAGTGCAGGCGCACCCACGCGCCCAGTTCGGCAAGCCCGCGGCACAGGTCGAACAGACGCGTCTGGTACGGCTGTCCACGCCATTCGCGTTCAGCGTACTTCACGTCCACGCCGTAGGCGCTGGTGTCCTGGCTGATCACCAGCAACTCCTTGACGCCCGCACGCACCAGCCGCTCGGCGTCCGCCAGCACCCGGTCGATCGGCCGCGATACCAGCCGGCCCCGCATCGAGGGAATGATGCAGAACGTGCAATGGTGGTTGCAGCCTTCGGAAATCTTGAGGTACGCGTAATGCTTCGGCGTCAACTTGATGCCGGTGTCGGGCACCAGGTCGACGAACGGGTCGTGCGGCTTGGGCAGTGCCTTGTGCACGGCGCCCATCACGCTGGCGTAGTCCTGCGGGCCGGTGATCGCCAGCACGTCGGGGTACGCCTCGCGGATCAGCGCATCGCGCTTGCCGAGGCAGCCCGTGACGATCACCTTGCCGTTCTCGTGCAGCGCCTCGCCGATCGCGTCCAGCGATTCCTGCACCGCCGCGTCGATGAAGCCGCAGGTGTTGACGATCACCGCGTTGGCCTTGTCGTAGCGCGGCACGATCTCGTAACCCTCGGCCTGCAACTGCGTGAGGATGCGCTCGGAATCGACCAGCGCCTTGGGGCAGCCGAGGCTGACGAAACCGATCTTCGGATTGGAGGCAGGCATGGGGTGGCGGCAGACTGGAGACGCGCCAGTTTATCCGGCGCCCGGCCACCCGGCACTTGCGCTGATCCAAGGTAGTACGCTGTCCGGACCACGAGCACGGAGACCCGCCATGGGCGAACGCATCAACATCATGACCGCCGGCACGCACTGCATTGGCGCTTATCTCGCCAAGCCGGAAGGGCAGCCCAAGGGCGGCATCGTCGTGGTGCAGGAAATCTTCGGCGTCACGCCTCACATCCGCGACGTGACCGACCGCTTCGCCCGGGCGGGCTATACCGCCATCGCCCCGGCGTTCTTCGATTTCGTCGAAAATGATGTCGAACTCGCCTACGATCGCAGCGGCATCGACAAGGGCAAGGCGCTCGCCATCGACGTGGGCCTCGACCGCGCGGCGGAAGCCGTGGCCAGCGCGGCGGATTCCATCAAGTCATCGGGCCGGATCGGTGTGGTCGGCTTCTGCTGGGGCGGCACCGTGGCGCTGCTGTCGGCACAACGGCTTGCCCTGCCCGCCGTCAGTTATTACGGCGCGCGCAACACGGGCTACCTCGACCAGCCGCTCAGGGCGCCCGTGATCTTCCACTTCGGCGCGACCGATCGCTCCATCTCCGCCGAAGCCCGCGCGAAACACCAGCAGGCATGGCCGGACGCGCCGGTTTACGTGTACGAACACTGTGGTCACGCCTTCAACCGCGACGTGGACAACAGCGCCTACAATGAAGCCGCCGCGAAGCTGGCCTGGCAACGCACCTTGGCGTTCTTCGGCCAGCATCTCGCAGGCAAGGCATGAGCGACGCCACGGAGGCGGGCTTCGCACTCGACCCGCGCCTGGCGCACGACACGGCGTTCGTCGGCGACGACGTGCTCTGCCGCGTGCTGCTGATGGACGACGCCCGCTTCCCGTGGCTGATCCTGGTGCCGCGGCGCGCGGGGTTGACCGAACTCGACGCGCTCGGAGCAGCCGATTCCGCGCAACTGGCGCGTGAAGTCCACGGCGCGATGCGCGCCCTCCGTACTGTGTCGCCCTGCGACAAGTTGAATGTCGGGGCGTTGGGCAACGTCGTGCGCCAATTGCACGTGCACGTGGTGGCGCGATGCGAAGGCGACGCGGCGTGGCCGGGGCCCGTGTGGGGTTCGGGTGCCGCGCGGCCATACACCCCCGAAGCACGCCATGCACTGATCGCGCGGTTGCGCGCGGCGCTTGCCCGCACCTGAGCCGTGGACTTCGCCTGCGAACCCCTGTCGGAAGATTCCCTGTTGTTGCGCTTCGGCGATCGCATCGACGCGGCAACCAATGCGCGGGTGCACGCGGCGGCGCACGCCATACGCGCGGGCAGGTTGCCCGGCGTCATCGACATCGCACCCGCGTATGCAACCTTGCTGGTGCGCTTTGATCCGCTGGCCCAGGACCACGGCACGGTTTCCGAAGCGATCATCCAGGTGCTGGGTGACTCGCCGCGCCGGCGGCTCGCCCTTCCGGCCATCGATTACGCCGATGCTCACCCCGGCGGCCTGGCCGCGCAGTCCGGCATTCGCCGGGATGGTGAGCGAGAGGCAACCGCATCGGAACACGCCGCCGTGCGCGTCGTGGAAATCCCGGTGTGCTACGGCGGCGAATACGGGTTCGACCTCGATGCGGTTGCGGAGCACGTCCGGTTGTCGCGCGACGACGTGATTGCACGCCATGCCGCTGCCGAGTACGCGGTCGCGATGCTCGGTTTCGCGCCGGGTTTTCCGTACCTGCTCGGCCTTGACCCGGCCCTGCAGATGCCGCGCCGTGCCACGCCGCGCACGCGCGTCCCCGCCGGCTCGGTCGCGATCGGTGGCGCGCAGACGGGCATCTATCCACGCGAGCTGCCGGGGGGCTGGCACCTGGTCGGGCGCACGCCGCGCATCCTGTTCGATGCGCAACGCGATCCACCCTGCCTGCTGGCACCCGGTGATCGCGTGCGCTTTCGCGCCATCGACGCCGCTGAATTCGCGCGGCTCGCCGGTACCACCGCATGACTTTCGAAGTCGTCAAGCCGGGCCTGCTGACGACCTTGCAGGATGCGGGACGACCCGGGCTCGCGTACCTCGGCATCGGTCGCGCGGGGGCGTTCGACGCACCGGCGCGGCGCATCGCCAACGCCCTGTGCGGGAATCCTGCGGACGCCTGCGCGCTGGAAGTCACGCTGCTGGGTCCGACGCTGCGCTGTCGGCGGGCGACGTGGATCGCCGTGACCGGCGCACCCATGGCGTTCCGGGTCAACGGCGTCGACGCGCCCATGTGGGCCCCGGTCGCGGTCCCCGCCGGCGCCACCATCGCGCTCGGTGCGATGCGCGCAGGCTGTCGCGCCTATCTTGCGGTGCGCGGCGGCTTCGACGTCGGCGCCGTCCTCGGCAGCCGCAGCACCGACGTCAACGCACGCATCGGTCCGTTCGGCGGACGCCCCTTGCAGGCAGGCGACCAACTTGCAACGGGTGCGACCGTACTGCCCGACGCCGACCAGCGCGCACATCCCGTCAGCAGTGGCGGAAGGCCCGACCCCGTTGCACCGAAGTGGCAGCTGGACCCGCGACCGTGGTTGCGCATGGACGCCCGCATTCCGTTACGTCTGCTGCCCGGCGCGCACCTCGGCAACCTGACACCAGGTTCACTCAACCGATTGTTTTTCGAGCGCTTTTGCGTGCACGCCGATTCCAACCGCGTGGGCGTGCGACTGGTCGGCCCGATGCTGCAACTTGGGGTGCCCGGCGAGATGATCAGCGAGGGCTGCGTGCCGGGGCTGTTGCAACTGCCGCCCTCGGGCCAGCCGATCGCCTTCGGCCCGGAATGCCCCGTCAGTGGCGGCTATCCCCGGATCGGTCAGATCGCGGCGGTAGACCTGCCGCGGCTTGCGCAACTGCGCCCCGGCGACGCGCTGCGGTTCGCGCCCTGCGACT
>JAICHS010000081.1 GCA_025924775.1 Rhodanobacteraceae bacterium | reverse complement strand
CAGATTGAAGTTCTTGGCGTGCGACCAGTCGGCGGTCGCGGCGGCGGCCTGGAAGCTGGCGGTTTCGGGGCTGACCACCTTGCCGGCGGCGTTCTTCATGCGCGCGTAGCCGAGCTTGTTCTGCACGGCATAGGCGTATTCGACATACCCGATCGAATTCGGGATCTGCTTGACGTAGGCCGATACGCCCTCGTTGCCCTTGCCGCCGATACCGGCCGGCCAGTTGATCGCCGTGCCCTCACCCACCTTCGACTTCCACTCCGGGCTGACCTTCGACAGATAGTCGGAGAAGTTGAAGGTCGTACCTGAACCGTCGGAACGATGCACCACCGTGATCTTCGCGCCCGGGAGTTTCAGGCCCGGGTTGAGCTTGGCGATTGCGGGGTCGTTCCAGTGCGTGATCTTGCCGAGGAAAACGTTGGCCAGTGTCGGCCCGTCCAGCACCAGCTGCCCGGGTGCCACCCCTTCCACGTTGAAAGCCGGCACGATGCCGCCGATCACGTCGGGGAACTGGCCAAGGCCGAATTTGGCGAGCGTGGCTTCATCCAGAGGCATGTCGCTGGCACCGAAATCCACCGTCCCAGCCTTGATCTGCGCGATGCCACCGCCGGAACCGATGGACTGGTAGTTGACGCGATTGCCGGTCTTCTCGGCGTAGGCCGCCGACCATTTCGAGATCACGGGATAAACGAAGCTGGAACCTGCGCCCGTGATGTCGGTGGCTTGCGCCGTGCCTAGGCCGAGCGCGAGTGAAGCCGCGACGGCGACAAGGCTGATTGTGCGGGGAAAGCGAATGTTCACGTGGATCTCCTGTCGGTTGGGTCGAACCACGCGCATTCTCCGGCGTGCGTGTTGCCATTGAATGAGAGAAATGTTTCAGCCTGATGACAGCGCAGGAGGTGATTTGGCGCACCCGCTGTCACGCAACCGTCATCGTTGCGACAAGTCCCGGCAACACACGCGCGGCATAGTGCGCCGCAGTGATTTTTCACCCAACGCCAGGAGATTAAAGTGCGCATCAGAATGCTCTCGGTGGCCATCGCCACCGGCCTGACCTTTGCAAGCTTCGGGGCCATGGCCCAATCCGGGTCGGGCGACGCCCAGCAACTGGCCGACTTGAAGGCGCAGCTGACCGCGCTGCAGGCCAAAGTCACGGCGTTGCAGGAACGCACCGATGCACAATCCAGCATCAACGTCAGCACCCAGCAGAACATCGAGGCACTGCAACAGTCGCCGGCCAAGACCGCCGCGTCATGGGCCGACAACACCAAGGTCGGCGGCACGATGTTCGCTGACTTCACCAACCTCGATCAGACCAGCAACGGCAAGAAGACCGACGCTTCGGGCACCGGCATCGACGTCAAGCGGTTCTACCTGACGTTGGACCACAAGTTCAATGACATCTGGTCGGCCAACCTGACCACCGATTTCAACTACGTCGGCAACGATGGCCAAACCCAGCTGTTCGTGAAGAAGGCCTATGTGCAGGGGAAATTCTCACCGTTGGCCACGCTGCGCGTGGGTGCGGCATCGACGCCATGGATCCCGTTCGTCGAAGACTGGTACGGCTACCGCTACGTCGAGAACACGCTGATCGACCGCATGAAGTACGGCAACTCGGCCGACTGGGGCGTGCACCTGCTTGGCGACAACGGCAAGTTCAACTACCAGGTGTCGGCCATCAACGGCGGTGGCTACAAGCATCCGTCGCGCTCCGATCACGTCGATTTCGAGGGCCGCGTCGGCCTGCAGCCGATCAAGGGACTGGTGTTCGCGGTCGGTGCCTACGACGGCGATCTCGGCAAGGACACCGCGACTTCGCCCACCTTGCACAGCGCACGCCGTTACGACGCGATGGCCGCGTGGAACCGTGACGGCCTGCGCCTCGGCGCGGAATGGTTCAAGGCCGACAACTGGAAAAACATCACCACGCCCGCCACCGACACGGCATCCGGTTATTCGCTGTGGGGCAGCTATGACTTCACCCGCGCATCGGTGTTCGCGCGCTACGACCAGGTCAAACCCAGCAAGGATCTCGACCCCTCGCTCAAAAACACGTACTGGAATGCGGGCGTCGCGTTCCCGATCACCAAGGGCATAAAGGTTGCGGTCGCCTACAAGGACGAAAAATTGCGCAACAACACCACGGTCGACGTCCACAGCCGCGAGATTGGCGCGTGGACTGAAGTCAAGTTCTAACCCGACGTCGCGCCTCGTCTCCCCAGCGTTTGCGGCGGCCAACCGGCCGCCGCTTTTTCGCCCGCACGCGACACGGCAGACGGGTCATCACTCCGCCTTCAACCCAAACCGCAGGCCCCGCGCACGCAGCGATGACCGCTCATTGGGCGGGCCGGCGACTGGCAACGGGGACGCTGCCGCCAAGATTCGGGACTGACCCGTGCGAGGCTGTGGCCGCATGCGTCGAGTCGGCACAGCCAGATGGTCGCGGCGCGGGGCCTGGCACAGCAGGACCGCGAGCCGTAGGATCGCCACCACACATGCCACCGGGTTGCGCAGCCATGCCGGACGGATAGGCAGCAAATTGGAACCCGGCTTCCTGTCGGAATCGATTGAACGGGTACGCCCGGTCTTTGCCGGTATCGGTATCGGTTCGCTTGCCAGCATGCCGTGCAGATTGCGCTTCCGCATGATGGCCGAGTCGCGGAACCCGAAGGACCTCGGCGAAGCCAGATCTCACTGAGCTGCCACATAGTGCGGGCCCTTGCACGCTGTCCACGGCCAGCGCGCATCGACCCGGCGTGCGCCAAGACTGACACGCACAATGCGGGCTGGACGATCGAGTCGGAGATAGAGCATGCCGTCTCCGCGCGACCACATCGCCCTCGGACTTCCGGCAAGCTGCACCGCCCCGACCACGGTGCCCGACGCGGCGTCGATCAGCCTCACGTCGCGACCGGCGGAGCTCACTGCCGCCACGGTGCCCGTCGCAGCGTCGAAAACCATGCCATTGGGCGGGTTGCCGTACGGAATCCGACCCACGACTTGCAGTGTGCTCAGGTTGAAAATGCTGATCGTGCCGGTCGAGCCTTCTGCGGCAAATCCGTGGTTGAACGACGGGGCCGTGACGATGCCGGTCGTGCCGGAGATATCGCGGATGCGTCCGACGGGCGCGCCGCTGCGCGCGTTCCATACGTCGATGCCGCCATCGCCCGCCACATAGATGCGCTGGTTCGCGCGGTCCAGGTGGGCGTAGTCGATGCCGTCGCTCGTGCCAAGCGACACGCCTTGGGCCGACAGCCTGCACGACACCGATGCCGCCGCCAGCAGTCTTTGGCAAGCGGCAAGGAGCGCCATCAGCGCTGCGGCCGAAAGGCACAGGCGCATCAGGATCATGGGGATACCGCACCGATCAGAACTGTGGATTTGACGGTTCGCGCAAACATGCTTTTCCCCAGGGGAGCCCGGCCGCGATGGCCGGTCAGGCTATCGACAGCAGCGGCAGCGAACATGACCAGATCGACGCGGCACCGAGGGCGGCGCCGATCACGACGCCCGCCAGCACGTCAGTCGGGTAATGCAGGCCGAGCACTACCCGCGACAGCGCCACGAGTACGGTGAACACGATCAACGGCAGCGCCAGGAAGGGAAACCAACTGACGGCGACAACAGTGAAACTGACCGCATGCAGGGTGTGTCCGGATGGAAAGCTGAATTCATCGAGCGCCGCCGCCCTGGCAATCACATCGGGGTGTGCGCGGAACGGGCGCAGCCGGCGGGTGTGCAGCTTGAGGGTTCGATATATCAACCACGCCACGAAGCCGGTCACCAGCATTTGCAGGGCGGCAACGATTCCGCGCGCGCCGCCGAATGCGGCCAGCACGAGCATCAGCCCGTACCAGAACCCGCCATCGCCGAGGCGGCTGACGATGCCGAAGCCGCGTCGGACCCGGCTCCGTGCGGCCCAACGGCTGGCCGTTCGACACAGGCGCGGATCGAACGCCTGAAGTGCTTTCCACCTAGGCAGCGGCGCCGATGGGGTCATGCCCGTGCTCTCTCAGCATGGCGTGCAGTAGTTGGTCGAACTCGGCCGTTACGGCGTCCGGTGCACGTTGCTGGGCGACGATTCTTGCGTTGATACCGAGCATCCGGCACGTTTCGACATCCAGACCCAGTTCGTAGGCCGAGGTGATGAAGCCTCGTTCATCCGCTGCCGGGACCACGAGTCCGGAGATGCCGTTGGCAACGTGTTCCTGCGCCGCTGCGCGGTTGAAGGCGACCACCGCCAGCCCCGAGGCCATCGCTTCCAGCACGACATTGCCGAAGGTTTCGGTCAGGCTGGGAAACAGGAACACGTCGGCGCTGGCATAGTGCGAAGCCAGTTCCTCGCCACGCTTCGTTCCGGTAAAGATGACGTCCGGATAGGCGTCGGCGAGTGCACCATGCTGTGGCCCGTCGCCGACCATCACCATGCGCGCGGCCGGAATCCGCGCCTGCAAGGCCCGGTACGCCTGCAGCGCCAGCCCGAGGCCTTTCTCGGCCGCGAGCCTGCCTACGCACAGCAGCACCGGCGCATCGCCCGACACGCCCCAGCTTTTGCGCAATGCGGGGTCCCTGCGTTTTGGCGTAAACAAATCGGTGTCCACGCCGCGGCGTAGCTTGCGCACGTGTGAAATTCCAGCTTCTTTCAACTCGCTGTGAAGCGCGCGAGTCGAAACCAGCGTCATTTGTGCGCGGCGATGGAACTGCAGCAACCGTGAACGCACCAGAGGCGCCAAAAACTTGACGCCATAGTGCGCGGCGTAGTCATGGAATCGGGTGTGAAACCCGGTGACGACCGGAATGCCCATGGCATTCGCTGCGTGCATTGCCGAGATGCCCAGCAATCCTTCGGTGGCGATGTAGATCGTGTCGGGGCGGCCTTCACACCAACGCCTGCGCAATTCCCCGCCTTGCGGCATGCCCACTTGCAGTCCGGAATAGCGCGGCAGGGGGGCCCCGCGGGCAGGTAGCAGCGCCACCTTGCCATCGATTCCGCTTTTCCCGGGGCGCACGACTTCGATGCGATGCCCGCGGGCAGCCAATCCCAAGGCCAGGGTCCTTACGGTAAGGGCAACGCCGTTTACCTGCGGCGGCCAGGTTTCAGTCACGAAGACGATGTGCATGGTCAAGGTCCGGTTTGGGCTCGGGCGAATCCTCACATCCTGAGGCTTCACCTTCGCGACCGTGCCGTGACTCCTTGGTTACACCCGTGTCCGTGCTCGCCAAGCAGGCTCGCGAGTCCTGTGAGATGGGGCACCTCGGGGCCACCACGCAGCCTGAATGTGTCTGTCGCAACCACGCCCTGTTCGCGAGCAAGGCTTTGGGCGATCTCGGGACCGCGCAGGCGCCGATCGGGCGCGACCGCGATTCCCCGACACGCTTCCTCACGCAAGGAAGGCACCGACCCCCATGCTGACGACGCAAACGAAGGTGCATTTGTGCGGCTGCGCTAACCTTGGACGATACCCGTCCTGCGCTACAGCCATGCCATGTTTCGCGCCGACAACCTGATCCTCAACACCGACAGCTACAAGGCCAGCCACTGGCTGCAGTATCCGCCGGGCGTCGATGCCACGTTTTTCTACCTGGAGAGCCGCGGCGGCGAGTACGAGCGCACGCTGTTTTTCGGGCTGCAATCGATCCTCAAGCAATACCTTTCCGCGCCGGTGACGGCCGCGATGGTCGACGACGCGAAGGCTTTTTTCGCGGCGCACGGCGAGCCGTTCAACGAGGCCGGCTGGCGGCACATCGTCACGGCCCACGGTGGGAAGCTGCCGCTGCGCATCCGCGCGGTGCCGGAGGGCACGGTGGTGCCGACGCACCAGGCCCTGATGACGATCGAGAGCACCTGCCCCGATTGTTTCTGGGTGCCGTCGTACGTTGAAACGCTGCTGATGCGCGTTTGGTATCCGACCACCGTCGCGACGATCAGCTGGCACGTCAAGCGGACGATCCGCGGGTTTCTTGAAAAGACCAGCGAGCGTGCCGCCGAGGAATTGCCGTTCAAGCTGCACGATTTCGGCTCGCGTGGCGTATCCAGCGCGGAATCGGCGGCGCTGGGCGGCATGGCGCACCTGGTCAATTTCCGCGGCACCGACACGGTGCTGGGTGTGCTGGCGGCACGTGAGTATTACGGCGAGGCGATGGCCGGGTTTTCGATTCCCGCCGCCGAGCACAGCACCATCACCGCGTGGGGCAAGGATCGCGAACTGGATGCGTACCGCAACGTGCTGCGCCAGTTCGCCAAACCCGGCGCGGTGGTCGCCTGCGTATCCGACAGCTACGACCTGTTCCACGCAATCGAAGCGATGTGGGGTGGCACGTTGCGCGAGGAAGTCATCAACAGCGGCGCCACCGTGGTGATTCGTCCCGATTCCGGCGACCCGGCCGAGGTGGTGCACCGCACGCTCAGCCTGTTGAACGCCGCGTTCGGCAGCACCGTGAACGCTAAGGGCTATCGCGTGCTGAACCACGTGCGCGTGATCCAGGGCGACGGCGTGAACCCCGATTCGATTCGCCTGATCCTCGAGCGCATCACCCACGCGAGGTATTCGGCGGAAAACCTCGCCTTCGGGATGGGCGGCGCCCTGCTGCAGAAGCTCGACCGCGACACCCAGAAGTTCGCACTTAAATGTTCCGCTGCGCGCATTGACGGCAAGTGGACGGACGTCTACAAGGATCCGGTAACCGACCACGCCAAGGCGTCCAAGCGCGGCCGGCTGACCCTGGCGCGGCACCGCGGGCATGGCAGCTTCAGGACCGTGGTGCTGCCGGGTGGCGCCGTCGCAGGCGCTGCCGCCGCGCTCGGCGAGGGCTGGGAAGACGCGCTGGGCACGGTATGGGAAGACGGTCGCCTCATGCGCGACTGGACGTTGGCCGAAGTACGCGCGCGCAGCGAAGCCTGAACTACAAGGCGGCTGTCTGGTTACACTCCCGTCTTTGCCACGCCACGGGGAAGACGTTCGCATGCCCGCCAAGCCGCAGGCCGCCAAGCCACCTGAGAAATTGCACTTCATTTCCGGCCTGCCACGTTCCGGCAGCACCCTGCTCTCCGCCCTGCTGAAGCAGAACCCGCGCTTCCACGCCGGCATGACCAGCCCACTGGGCGACATGATCAGCGCGCTGGTCGCGGAGATGAGCGGCAAGAACGATTTTTCGGTTGTCATCGACGACGCGCAGCGCCAGGCCATCCTGCGCGGCGTATTCCAGAACTTTTACGGCGGGTTCCGCGGCGTCGACGTGGTGTTCGATACCGGACGGGTGTGGTGCAGCAAGCTGCCGATGCTGGCGCAGCTGTTCCCAAACTCCAAGGTGATCGCCTGCGTGCGCGAAATGCCGTGGGTGCTGGACAGCGTGGAGCGCCTGATCCGCAAGCAGCCGCTGAACGCCAACAAGATGTTCCACTTCAACCCCAACGGCACGGTGTATTCGCGCACCGAGGCGCTGATCGACGCCAACGGCATGGTCGGGTTTTCGTTCCAGGCCACCAAGGACGCGTTCTACGGGCAGTTCGCGCCGGGCCGCCTGCTGTTGCTGTCCTACGAAGGCCTCACGCGCGCCCCCAAGGCCGCGCTGATGGCGCTGTACAAGTTCATCGGCGAACCATGGTTCGAGCACGACTTCGAGCACATCCAGTACAACGCCGACGCATTCGATGCGCGGCTTGGCTTGCCGGGCCTGCACACCGTGAAGCCGAAGGTGTCGGCGCCCAAGCGCGAGAGCGTGCTGCCGCCCGACCTGTTCAAGCGCTTCGTCAACGACTCGTTCTGGCTGGACCCGAAGAACAACATCCGCAAGGTGCCGGTTATCTGACAGCGCCGGCTGCCGAACGCCACAGCGACACCGCGGCCGCCAGCACCACGATCGCCGATCCCAGCAACGCCGCCGTGAACCCATCGCGCAGGTGCGCCACCGCCGTCACCAGCAGCGGACCGATAATCTGGCCGATCGCGAACGCAGCGGTCATCACCGCGATGAAGGCCGTGGCTTCGGCGGCGGCCACGCGCCGCGATTCACGCAGCGCCAGCATGGTCACCACCATGTAGGTGCCGCCCACCAGCAACGCCGCCATCAAGATCGCGCCCAGCGTGGGCCACAGCGCCGGCAGCGCGACGCCGATTGCCATCAGCACGTTGCAGATGGCCCACAATCGCCGGTCGTTCACGTGCGCAAACCAGCGCGCGGCGATCCACGTCGACAGGGCCGAAGCCGCCCCGAACACCGGCCACGCCAGGCCGAACACCAGCGGGCTGGTGATGAAGCGGTGCGCCATGTCGGGCAGGTAAGTGGCGGGAATGATGTAGCCGATGCCCAGCCCGAAATAACACGCCATCAGGCGCCGCTTGTCGGCGGTCCAGTGGATGCGCGGGTGCGGCCGGACCGGACGTACGGGATCCACCGCGCCCAGGTCGGTGCGGAACACGCGCCACAGCGCCAGCGTCGTCACCAGTGCCAGCACCCCGAACAGTTGCCAGGTGTGGTCCGAACCCAGGTTCACCTGCATCACGGCCAGCACCACGCACCCGGCCGCCGCGACGCCCACGCCGACCCCGGCGTACACCGTGCCATTGGCATCCTCGCGCGCCAGCGCATGCAGCCGTTCCAGCGCCCACGCCGAGACGTGGATCAGCACCCATGCACTGGCAACACCGGCCGCGAGGCGCAGCACCAGTTGCGCCGCGAAGTCGTCGGTGACGCCCATCGCGAACGTGACCGCGGCGATCAACAGCAAGCCACCACGCACCGCCTGTGCCAGCGACAGTCGCGCCGCGCACAACGCGCCCAGCAAATAGCCAAGGTAGTTGGACGCCGCCAACCAGCCCGCTCCGCGCAGGGTGAGGCCGGCGTCGGCTTCCATCATCGGCATGATCGGCGTGAACGCGAAACGGCCAATGCCCATCGCGACTGCCAGTGCGACCAGCCCCGCCACCGCGATGCCGACCGGCCCCGGGCGCGAAGACGCGCTGCGCGCGACGACCCGGTCCACTGTCTGCAGCGATTGCATCACGCCATTATCGCGGCGCGCGTCGCCACCGACCATCCGTTGCCGGTCGTGCGGATCAGGCCAGCAGCAACAGCGCCGGCACCAACACGCCCGCCACCAGCGTGGCGCCGTAACGCCGGCGATGGCGCGAGTAACGCCAGCCCATGTAGATGCCCGTG
>JAICHS010000080.1 GCA_025924775.1 Rhodanobacteraceae bacterium | reverse complement strand
CTTCTCGATCTTGGAAATCAGCTTGCGATAGCGGTCGCGGGTGCGCAGTTCCAGCGAATTTTCGGTCTCGCGAGTGGCGCGTTCGGCGTCATCGCCCACGTCGCGCACTTCCTCGCGCAGGTTCTCCATGGTCTGTCGCGACTCCTCGACCAGCTGGTCGCGCCAGTCCTTCAGCTTCTGGCGAAAATACGCCAGCTGCCGCGGACCCATGTATTCCTCTTTGTCATTCGGGCGGTAGCCCTTGGGCAGGTCGATGTTGACCGTGGCGGGCAACGCGTAGCGGCCATCTTCGCGGGTGAGGGTCTGTTCGTTGGCGGTCGCGACGCTCAGGCGTGCGGACACGCCACCAACCGGCCTGACGTGCGCCGGCTTGCGCGGGGTCGCATGGACCGCGGGGTGTGCGGGATGTGCCGAATGTGCCGCGTGCGCGTGCCGCGCGGCCGCCTGCGGCTTCGCGTGGGCGTGGTTGGCCGCTTTGCTTGCAGGCGCTGCCGGCTTGGCAGGCTTGGCATGGGCGACCTTGGGGGCCGCGGGCTTGGCCGCCTTGGCAACCGGTTTGGCGCGCGCGGCCTTGGCCACCGGCTTCACCGCCTTGCGCACGACCTTGGCAGGTGTTTTGCGCGCCGGTTTGGTGACGATTTTCTTCACGGGTTTGGTCTTGGCCGGCTTGGCTGCGGACTTGGCTGGCTTCGGACTGCGCTTGGCGGCGCGTTGCTTCGGTTTTGCCATGTTCCCTGCACTCGATATTGTGGAGATGCGACCGCGTGTTATAGCGTAGTCACTGCGGCCGGGCAACCCATATCGGAATTCCGCCCATCCCGTTTCCCATTCCCTGCGACTGCCACCCGTGACGCGCCTTCTGCTGTTCCTGATCGCGGCCTACAAACGCCTGCTGAGCCCCCTGCTCGGTGCGCGTTGCCGCTTCTACCCGACCTGCTCGACCTACGCACGGATCGCGATCGCGCGTTTCGGGCCGTGGCGCGGTTGCGTGCTCGCCACCTGGCGCATCCTGCGCTGCCAGCCGCTGTGCGAAGGCGGCATCGACCCGGTGCCCGAGCATTTTACGCTGCGCCGCTGCCGGCACGGCGACCACTCCGAATGACCGGAGCTTGACGCCAGCCCGGGCGCTGCGACCATCATGGCTGTTTCGCGCACACGCGTTCTCCGGGAATCCCGCATGGCCGACTGGCTCATAAGAAACGCCGAACTCGTCAACCAGGGGCGCCGCTTCCACGCCGATCTGCGCGTCCGCGGCGACCGCATCGCCGAAATCGGCGGGGAGCTCGTCGCACACGCCGGCGAACAGGTATTCGATGCCGCAGGCCTGTGGCTGCTGCCCGGCATGATCGACGACCACGTGCACTTTCGCGAACCCGGCTACACCGCCAAAGCCGACATCGTCTCGGAATCGCGCGCCGCGGTCGCCGGCGGCGTCACCAGCTTCTTCGAGATGCCCAACACCCGGCCGGCGACCCTGACGCACGCCCTGCTGGAAGACAAATACGCGATCGCCTCGCGCACGTCGCTGGCCAACTATGCGTTCTATTTCGGCGCCAGCAACGACAACCTCGACGCGATCCGCACGCTCGACCCCCGCCAGGTACCGGGCGTGAAGGTGTTCCTGTGCGAGTCCACCGGCAACCTGTGCGTCAGCGATCCCGCCATGCTGGAAGGCGTGTTCCGCGACTCGCCGGTCAACGTGCTGGTGCACGCCGAGGACAGCCACGTCATCCACGCCAACCTGGACGCCGCCAGGGCGAAATACGGCGACGCCATCCCGATGCGGCTGCACCCGGACATCCGCTCGCGCGAGGCCTGTTTCAAGTCCACGCAATGGGCCGTGGAGACCGCCCGCCGCCATGGCACGCGCCTGCACGTGCTGCACGTTTCCACCGCCGACGAGCTGGCGTTGTTTACGCCCGGACCGATCGCAGGCAAGCGCATCACCGCGGAAACCTGCGTGCATTTCCTGCGCTACAGCGATGCCGACTACGCGCGGCTTGGCGGCAGGATCAAGTGCAATCCGGCGATCAAGGCGGCCTCTGACCGCACGGCGTTGACGCAGGCGCTGGCGGACACGCGCCTGGACATTCTGGCCACCGACCATGCGCCGCACCTGGCTTCGGAAAAAGCCAACCCGTACGTCCGTTGTCCCTCCGGCATTCCGCTGGTGCAATTCGCGTTGCAGTCGGCACTGGAATGCGTGGTGCGCGGCGACTTCACGCTCGAGCGGCTGGTCGAAGCCTGCGCGCACGCGCCTGCGACGTTGTTCGCGGTCAAGGACCGGGGCTACCTGCGCGAAGGCTGGTTCGCCGACCTGGTGCTGGTCGATCCACACAAGCCGCAAACCGTGCGCCGCGACCAGGTGCTGTCCAAATGCGGCTGGTCGCCGTTCGAGGGCGATACCTTCCACACCCGCATCGCAGCGACGTTCGTCAACGGCAACCTGGTTGCACGCGACGGAAACCTGCTGGATGCGCCAAAGGGAATGCGGCTGGCATTCGATCGGTAGGCGCGCGCCTGCGCGCGACCGTTCATGGCAGGGGCGGTCGCCCGGAGGCGGGCTCTTGCGAAGAGAAGTTCTTGCTGACCTCGGCGACTGCATCGTGCGGGTGCAGGCTTTCGTGGTGCGCGGCGCGGATGCGATAGCCGGCGATGCGCCTGTCGGTGTCCAGCGTGGCGCGGATGCGGCGCGCGGCGTCTTCACAGAACATCAGGTTGGCGGCGTTCAATTTCGCGAAGGCCTGTTCGTCCTCGCGCTTGACCGCCGTCTGCACCGGCGTTGCCAGCGCCCGCTCGACCGCGTCGATCAGCTCCGAAACCGGCAGGTCGAAACCCGGCGCAAGCTGCACCGTGACTTCGGCGGTGCTGCGCTGGGCGTGCGGCGTGGCGGCCATGCCCCGCTCGGAACCCAGCCACTCGCGCACCGCGCGCTGCGACGGCACGGCACCATCGAAATCCTCGTCGAAGCGCTGCTGGTTGAGCTGGCGCGACAACGCCGCCGACGCCGGGCACGTCGATGAATACGTCACCGCGCAGCCCAGTCGCACGCTGAAGCGCTCGTCCAGCAGCTGCGCCTCGACGGTCACGGGATACGACCGCCAGCCGACGTTGTCGCTGACCAGCGCGCGACGCAGCAGCAGCTGCGTGTACTCGATGCGCAGCCGCGCACGGCTGGACAGCCCGGCATGCGACGCGACCAGCGTGTGCAGCAGGCTGCGCAGGCCGGACGGCGTCAGCGCCTGCTCGCCCAGCGCCTGCCCGAGCGACAGATACAGGCGCGACATGTGGATGCCGCGCGCCCCCGGATCGGCAAGGTTCACGTACACCGCAACCCGCGCCGGCACCGTCAGCGTGCCACCCCGGCCATCGGCACAACGCACCGGCAGGTCGATGCCGTCCATGCCGACCCAGTCGAGCGCACCGCCCGCGGCCGGCTCGGCGCCCGTCGCGACGTCCGGTAAATGCGCGTTGTCGATGGATGTGTTCATGTATGGGACTCGCTGCGGACGGTACCCCGCCATCTGCGGGCCGCGCGCCAGGTTTTCAACAAGCCGGGCCGCCCGTGCACGCGCGCGGCGAGCGCCGCCAGTGGATCCTCGGCCCGCACGGCACGATCGAGCGCGGTCAGGTCGTGCTGCAAACCGACGTCGCGGAACAGCGTCAAGGGGCCGCTCATTCTAGCGGCCGCGTCGAGTCCGCGCCGCAGCTCCGCAAGCTGGTCGCGCAGCGCCGCGCGCCGCGCCTGGCCATCGCCGGCCAGGCCTTCGATGGTCAGTCCGTGCCGCGCCAGCAGGTTCATCGGCAGCGGCGAGCGCCCACGTCCGACCTCGGCGGGCAACGCGCAGGCGTTGCCAACCAGCCGTGCATGCGCGATGACCCGAGCCGCCCGCGTGGCGTCGGCACCGGCACCAAACCACACGCGGGTTTCCAGCACCGCGACCGCGCTGGCAAGCGGCATCGACGCATCGAGCTGCGCCGCAAAATCCGCGGGCGGCGGCAGCGCCAGCGTGGCCACGCTGGCATCGATCGCAGCCGTCCAGCAGGCGAGCGGCACGGACCGGGCCCGCACGTCGGCAAACAGCGGTTGGGTCAACGGATGCACCGCGGTGCCCGCAAGCGCGCGCTGCAGTTCCTCGCGCCACCACCCGAGCTTGGCGGCCGCCACCTGCGGCTCGCTCACGTCGCGTGCCTTGTCCCATTCGCGCAGCATGGCCGCAAGCGCGCCGAAGACCACGTGCTCGTCGGGACGCAGGAACAGCCACGCGAGCGGGCGCTGCGGGCTGGCCTCGCGCCACTGCTTCAGGTAGTCGTCGAACGCGCTGCCGCTCACGCGCGCTCCAGCAGCGCGGTCAATTGTTCAGGGTCGGCGCTGATCGCGTCCGGCTGCCACGCACGCGGATCCGCGCCGTCCAGGTAGCCCCAAGCCGCGGCGACCGTGAACAGGCCGGCCGCGCGGCCGGCCTGGATGTCGCGCGGGTCATCCCCTACGAACACGCAACGCGCGGGCGCGACGCCGGCCAGCGTGCACGCGTGCAGCACCGGCGCGGGATCGGGCTTGCGCCGGGCCAGCGTGTCGCCGCCGACCACCGCGGCGGCGCGCACATCCAAACCGAGCTTTGTCATCACCAATGCCACCAGTGCCTCGGCCTTGTTGCTGACGACCCCCCAGCGCACGTCGCGTGCCTCCAGGCCGGCCAGCAAGGCGTCAATGCCGGCGAAGGCGCGCGTATGCGCCATGCCGGTCGCAACGTAGAGCTCCAGGAACCGCGGCAGCACCGCGTCCACAGCCGCTTCGTCGTCACCGACCGCGCAGCGCACCACCGCACGCGCGCCCCGGGACACGGTTTCACGCACGCGCTCGAACGGCGGCGTCGCCAGGCCCCGTTCACTGCACAACCCGGCCAACGCCGCGTGCATGTCGCGCGCGGAATCCACCAGCGTGCCATCGAGGTCGAAAAACACCCCGGCCAACGGTTGCGGCAGCGGCGTCATGCGGCCTTGCTGGCGCAGACGATGTAGTTGACGGCCGCGTGCGGCGTCAGCCATGCCTTGCGATTCAACGGGTTGTACGCAATTCCTGAGATCTCGTCCAGGGTCAGTCCATTTTGCCGCAGCAGCGCCGCCAACTCCGACGGCTTGATGAACTGGCGATAGTCGTGGGTGCCGCGCGGCAGCAGCCGCGCCACGTATTCCGCGCCGATGATGGCCGCCGCGAAACTGGCCGGTGTGCGGTTCAAGGTGGACAGGAACACCTTGCCGCCGGGCTTCACGAGCGCGGCGAGGTTCGCGACCAACGCCGCCGGGTCGGGTACGTGTTCGATCAGTTCCATGCAGCACACCACGTCGAACGTGGCGGATGCGGTTGCGGCAAGCTCGGCGGGCGCGCACAGGCGATAGTCGATCGCAAGCGGCGCCGGCAGGTCGGCGTTGGTTTCCAGCAGGTGCAACCGCGCGACTTCCAGCACCTCCGGCGCCAGGTCGATCGCGGTGACTTGCGCCCCGGCGCGGGCCAGCGCCTCGCTGAGCAGGCCCCCGCCGCACCCCACGTCCGCGACGCGCGCGCCATGCAGCGCGGCGCGCCCGGCCACGAACGCCAGCCGCACCGGATTCAAGTCGTGCAGCGGGCGCGATTCGCCGTCCGGATCCCACCAGCGACTGGCCAGTTTGCCAAAACGTGCCAGTTCCTCGGGGTCGGCGTTGTGGTTGGTTTCCGTCATCGCATCATTCCGCGCCGCCCGACACCGCGATCCTCTGGCCCCAGCGACGGGCCTTGTCCAGCACGCCCGCCAGGTCGAAATCGACCAGTTCGCCCGCGGCCAGCTTGTGGGCGCCGTCGATCCAGACATCGCTGACCTGGCGGCGCGACACCGCGTACGCCAGGTGCGAAACCACATTGTAGAGCGGTTGGGTTTCCACTTCGTCCAGGCGCACCGCCGCAAGGTCGGCGCGCTTGCCCACCTCGAGCGAGCCGATCTTGGCATCCAACTGCAAGGCCTTGGCGCCATTCAGGGTGGCCGCGCGCAACGCGAAGGCGTCGTCGAATGCGGCCGCGTCGCCGGCCACGGCTTTCGCCAGCAGCGCAGCGGTCCGCAATTCGCCGAACATGTCGAGGTCGTTGTTGGACGCGCAGCCATCGGTCCCAAGCGCCAGGTTGACTCCCGCGCGCCGCAGCTTCTCGGCCGGGCAGAACCCGGATGCAAGCTTCAGGTTGGATTCCGGGCAGTGCACCACCGACACGCCAGCCTCCGCGCACAACGCGATTTCCGCGTCGCTCACCTGGGTCATGTGCACCGCGATCAGGCGGTCGTTGACCAGGCCCAGCTTCTGCAGCCGCTGCATCGGGCGCAGGCCGTGTTCACGCCGGCTGTCCTCCACCTCGCGGGCGGTTTCCATCAGGTGCAGGTGCACCGGCAGGTCAAGCTGGTCCGACAGCGTGCGGATGCGCTCGAACGACGCATCCGCGACGGTGTACGGCGCGTGTGGCGCGAACGCCGTGGCGATGAGCGCGTCGCCGGCGTACTGGTCATGCACCGCCAGCGCACGCTCGAAATACTCATCGCGGTCCGCGGCCCATGCGCTCGGAAACTCGATGATCGGCAACCCGACCCGCGCGCGGAAACCATGCGCCCGATAGGTCGCGGCCTGCACGTCCGGGAAGAAATAATTCTCGTTGCAGCAGGTCGTGCCCCCGCGCAGCATCTCGGCGATCGCAAGCTCGACGCCGTCGCGCACGAACTCGGGGCCGATCACCCTGGCCTCGACCGGCCAGATGTGGTCGCTGAGCCACGTCATCAGCGGCAGGTCGTCGGCCAGACCGCGCAGCAGCGTCATCGGGTTGTGGGTATGGGCGTTGACCAGGCCCGGGATCAGCGCGTGGCCGGGCAGGTCCACGCGCTCGCGCGGCGCGTATTTCGATTCGGCATCGCCGCGCGGCAACACTTCGATGATCGCGCCGCCCTCGATCGCGACCGCGTGGTCTTCCCACACCACGCGCGCGGGCTCGACCGGAACGACCCAGCGGGCGGTGATGAGAAGATCGATGGGTTGCGGAGGACTCACGGTGTATTCGCAGGAGCCGGCCTGCCGGCGACCAATCTTTCGAGAACCCTCGCGCGCGGGCGCGCTCCTACCACATCATTTGACCCGGCTGACGTACTCGCCGGTGCGGGTATCGACGCGGATCACTTCGTCCTGGTTGACGAACAGTGGCACGCGTACCGTGGCGCCGGTTTCCAGCTTGGCCGGCTTGCCGCCGCCCCCCGAGGTGTCGCCCCGCAAGCCCGGGTCGGTCTCGACGATCTTCAGTTCCACGAAGTTGGGTGGCAGCACCGACAGCGGCGCGCCGTTCCACAACGTGACGATGCAGTCCTCTTCGCCTTTCAGCCACTGCGCGGCATCGCCCATCGCGTTCTTGTCGGCACGGTGCTGCTCGAAGCTCTCGGGTTCCATGAAGTGCCAGAATTCGCCATCGGTGTACAGGTACTGCATGTTGGTGTCGACCACGTCCGCGCCCTCGACGCTGTCGGTCGCCTTCATGGTCTTTTCGGTGGTGCGGCCATTCTTGAGGTTGCGGATCCTGATGCGGGTAAAAGCCTGGCCCTTGCCTGGTTTGATGAAATCCGCACCAACGATCACGTAGGGATCGCCGTCGACAATGATCTTCAAACCGTTCTTGACACCATTGAGGTCGTAGCTGGCCATATTGAACTCCGTGGATACGGGTCGCCCCCGGAGGCGCGGATTTCGGCCCCGGGGTTGACCTAGAATGACTGGTTTGCCGGGGCTCGCACCCGGCGCAGGGCCCGACATGATAACCGCAACCAACCCTTCCACGCAGGCAGTACCCCTGCCCGACTGGCGCCAGGGCCTGCGCGAAGCCGTCACCGACGCCGGCGAGCTGCTGGCACTGGTCGGACTGCCGCACCTGGCCGGGCGCCTGCCCGCCGGCGACGCGGGCTTCCCGTTGAAAGTCACGCGCAGCTTCATCCGGCGGATGCACAAGGGCGATCCGAACGACCCGCTGCTGCTGCAAGTCCTGCCGGTGCTGGCCGAACTGGACGAGGTGCCCGGCTTCAGCGACGACGCCGTGGGCGACCTGGACGCCGTGCAGGCGCACGGCGTGCTGCACAAATACGCCGGCCGCGCGCTGCTGATCGCGGCGGGTTCCTGCGCGATCAACTGCCGCTATTGCTTTCGCCGCCACTTTCCCTACGCGGAAGAACTGGCCGCGGCGCACGCGTGGCACGCGGCCGTGGATTGCCTGGCCGCGGATACTTCCATCCGCGAAGTGATCCTGTCGGGCGGCGACCCGCTGGTGCTGTCGACCGCCAAGCTCAAGGACCTGACCGATGCCCTGCGCGACCTGCCGCACGTGACCCGCCTGCGCATCCACTCGCGCCTGCCCGTGGTGCTGCCCGAACGCATCGACGCCGCGCTGTGCGATTGGCTGTCCGCGCTGCCGCTGCAGCGGGTGTTGGTGCTGCACGCCAACCATGCGCACGAACTGGATGGCGACGTCGCCGCGGCCTGCGCGCGCTTGCACGCTGCGGGCGTAACCCTGTTCAACCAGTCGGTGCTGCTGCGTGGCGTCAATGACAACGCCACGGCGCTGGTCGACCTGTCCGAGCGGCTGTTCGCGCTGGGCGTGCTGCCCTATTACCTGCACCAGCTGGACCGCGTGCGCGGCACCGCCCACTTCGAAGTGCCTGACGCACGCGGGCGCGAACTGATGGATGAGGTCCGGGCCCGCCTGCCCGGTTACCTGGTACCACGTCTGGTGCGCGAACTGCCGGGCGACGACGCCAAGCGCCCGGTTTGATCCACGGCTGGCGCCGCCAACCCCGATCGGGTACAACAGCGGGCATGAAAAACACCTTCATGACGATCCACCACCGGGTCGGAGCTGGCGCGCCATGCCGCCCGCGCGCCCGAATGCGACGCACGCACCCCGGGTTCGTGCCGTGCAGGGTCTGCAATGCTGCCTGAACCAATCACCAAGCTGATCATCGTCGAGGATCAGGCCGAGGACGCTGAGCAGACCATCAGCGTGCTACGCAACAGCGGCATCGCGTTGCGTCCACAGCGGATCGCCACCGAGGAAGAACTTGCGGCGACGCTGGAATCGTTCACACCGGATGTCGTGTTGGCCAACCCGGCATGCCG
>JAICHS010000079.1 GCA_025924775.1 Rhodanobacteraceae bacterium | reverse complement strand
TGCGAAATTTCGCGGATGGTTGACGACCGCCTGAAACTCGAATCTTCCTGGAAAGCACGCCTCGGCGATTACTTTGATCGCCCGGACATGCATGCCCTGGGCGAATTCTTGCGCGCGGAAAAACATGCGGGCAAGCGCATCTTCCCGCCCGGCCCCGAGATCTTCGCGGCGCTGGATGCAACGCCCTTCGACGCGGTCAAGGTGGTGATTCTGGGCCAGGACCCTTACCACGGACCGGGCCAGGCGCATGGCTTGTGTTTTTCGGTGCGGCCAGGTGTGCCGGTGCCACCCTCGCTGCAGAACATTTTTGCGGAAATCGAGAGCGATCTTGGCATCCCGCGACCCGACCACGGCTGCCTGACGCCGTGGGCGCGCCGCGGCGTGCTGCTGCTGAACGCGGTGCTGACGGTGCAGGCGGGCATGGCCGGCTCGCACCAGGGCCGCGGCTGGGAAGGGTTCACCGACCGGGTGGTGGACGAGTTGAACCGCGGCCGGGAAGGGCTCGTATTCCTGTTGTGGGGCTCGTACGCGCAGGCCAAGGGCAAGCTGATCGACCGCTCGCGCCACCTGGTGCTGAAGGCGCCGCACCCCTCGCCGTTGTCGGCGCACCGGGGCTTCCTGGGCTGTCGGCATTTTTCCAATACCAATCAATACCTTGAATCAAGCGGGCGCCCGCCGGTCGACTGGTCGCTGCCGCCCCGCGCCGCGCTGGAAGCATGACTTCCGGCCGCTTGCCTTTCCTATACTCGCTAGTATAATTTCCCCCATCGCCCTCACGGCAAAGCCGGCCTCGATGTCTGGGACCGCGCGGGAACCTTCACGAGGGTTTGGCACTCTCACGGTTAGAGTGCCAATACAAACGAGCGGGGTATGAAGATGAGCGAAGCCTTGGTCGCCAACAACCTGCCGATTCCGAGCGTGGTCGGCAGCCTTGACGCCTACATTGGTGCGGTGCATCGCATCCCGGTGTTGGCTGTCGAGGAAGAACAGGCGCTTGCACATCGCTATCGCGATGACGATGACCTGGACGCGGCACGCAAGCTGGTGATGTCGCACCTGCGGTTCGTGGTGCACGTGGCGCGCGGCTATTCGGGTTACGGCCTGCAGATGGCCGACCTGATCCAGGAAGGCAACATTGGCCTGATGAAGGCGGTCAAGCGGTTCGACCCCGACCACGGCGTGCGCCTGGTCAGTTTTGCGGTCCACTGGATCCGCGCCGAGATGCACGAGTTCATCCTGAAGAACTGGCGCATCGTCAAGGTCGCCACCACCAAGGCCCAGCGCAAGCTGTTCTTCAACCTGCGCAAGTCCAAGAAGCGCCTCGGCTGGATGAACATGACCGAAGTCCGCGCGGTCGCGAAGGACCTGGGCGTGCCGGAAGCCACGGTACTGGAGATGGAATCGCGTCTTTCGGGTCGTGACGTGGGCTTCGATGCGCCCACCGAGTCCGATGAGGACGCGCCGCGCGCGCCGGTCGCGTACCTCGAGGACCAGGGCGCCGACCCTTACCTGCAGTTGGCCAATGCCGACCAGGAACAGCACCAGCTCGGCACCCTGCAGCAGGCGCTGGCGAAACTGGACACGCGTACCCGCGACATCATTCGGCGCCGCTGGTTGGCCGAAGACAAGGCCACCCTGCAGGAACTCGCCGATCAATACGGCGTGTCGGCCGAACGCATCCGGCAGCTGGAAGCCAATGCAATGAAGAAGATGCGGGGCGCCTTCGCGGCGTGATTGTGCGGTCGTCCCTGATCGCCGCTTCGCTTGACCCGATCGCGGCATCCAGCGCGTTGCATGTGGTGAGATCACCACGGCCATCCATGGCCTGACTTTTCACCACAGCCGCTTCGACTGGATCCTTTGGAGCCGCAGAAATGCGGCTCTTCGCTTTCCGGCTTCCGACTTCAATACAAATCCACCGGATCGACGTCCAGCGACCAGCGCAAGCCGCGCGGTTGCGGCAGCGCGTGCAGCCGCGGCCACCACGCCGCCAACACCTGGCGCAACGCGGGACGTTGCGGGGATTCCAGCAGCAGTTGCGCACGATGGCGGCCGGCGCGCAATGGCATGGGCGCGGCGATCGGTCCGTTGATGCGCAGGCCGCCAACGGGGCGTCCGAGCGCGTCCCGCGCCGCGGCCATGAACGCATCCAGCGCATCGTGTCGGGCACTTTCTGCCCGCAGCAGCGCGAGGTGCGCGAACGGCGGCAGGCTCGACGCCAGGCGTTCGCCCATCTGCAGCGCGGCCGCGGCGTCATAGCCGCCTTGCAACAGGGTTGCCAGCAGCGGGTGATCCGGTTCGTGGGTTTGCAGCCACACGCTGCCGGGCTTGTCCGCGCGTCCGGCGCGGCCGGCGACCTGCACGATCAGTTGCGCCAGCCGCTCGCCGGCATGGAAGTCGACGCTGTGCAGGCCCTCGTCCACGCCCACGATGGCAACCAGTGTGAGGTTGGGCAGGTCGTGGCCCTTGGCGAGTATCTGCGTGCCCACCAGGATCGCGGGCTTGCCATCGGCAAGGCGGTCGAGCAGCTTGCCGAACGCGTTGCGCTGGCGCGTGCTTTCGCGATCCACGCGCAACACCGGCACGTCCGGGTAGCGGGCGACCAGGGCTTCCTCGAGGCGCTCGGTGCCCTGACCTTGCGGAATCAACGCCGTGGCGCCGCAGTGCGGACAGGCCTCTGGCGCGCGTTCGGTGTGGCCGCAGTGATGGCACAACAGTTGGCGACGACCGCGATACAGCGTCAGTGGCTTTTCGCAGTTCGGGCAGGCCGCGTGCCAGCCGCAGGCGTGGCACAGCAACACCGGGGCGTAGCCACGCCGATTCTTGAACACCAGCGCCTGCTCGCCGCGCGCGATGCACGCGTCCAGCGCTTCCAGCAGCGCCGGTGACAGGCCATGCGCCAGCTTGAGCCCGCGCAGGTCCAGCACGTGCACTGGCGACGCCGGCTGCGCGCGCGCACGGTGATGCAGGCGCAGGCGTACGTAGCGCCCGGCCTCGACGTTCGCCAGCGTTTCCAGCGAAGGCGTGGCGCTGCCCAGCACGATCGGCACGTCGAGGGATTGCGCGCGCAGCAGCGCGAAGTCGCGCGCGTGGTAGCGAAATCCGTCTTGCTGCTTGTACGAGGCATCGTGTTCCTCGTCCACCACGATCAGGCCGGGCCGCGGCAACGGCGCGAACACCGCCGAGCGCGTCCCCAGCACAATGGCCGCGGCGCCTGCGCGGGCTTCCAGCCAGGCGCGTGCGCGTTCGCCTTCGGCGAGGTTGGAATGCAGGACGGCAATGCGCGCGTCGAAGCGTGCGCGCAGCCGGCGCAACGCCTGCGGCACCAGTCCGATTTCGGGCACCAGCCACAGCGTCTGGCGGCCCTGCTGCAGCATGCGCTCGGTGAGCCGCAGGTAGATTTCGGTCTTGCCGCTGCCGGTGACGCCATGCAGCAGGAACGGGTGGAAGCCCGTACCGGCGGACAGGATCGAAGCCAGGGCATCGGCCTGTTCGTCGTTCAGCACGGGTGCCGCGCCTTCGCGGGTGCGCGGTGCGGTGGCCGGCGGCGCCACGCACGCCACCAGGCCCGCCGCGACCAGCCGCCGCGCCGCGGCGCGCCAGCCCGGCAGCAGCGTATCCAGTTCGCTGGCGGACAAGGTCGCATCGCCCAGCGTCGTCAGCAGCGCGGCGGAACCGCCGCGGCGCGAGCGTGCGTCGCGCGCGGCGGTGCCGGCCTGGGTGGCGCGCCAAGCTTGCTCGGCAAAGTCGGTGGTGGCGTGTCCATCGCGTAGCGCCAGCGGCAGTGCGCCGAACACCACGTCGCCGAATGCTCCGCACCAATAATCGGCGGCACGGTGCAGGTCGGCCAGCAGTCCGGGGTCAATCAGGGGTTCGGCATCCAGCAGCGCGTCGACGGGTTTCAGGCGCGCGCGATCGACGTCGGCCTCATCGGTCGTCTCGACCACCACGCCGATGCGATGGCTGCGGCCGAACGGTACCCGCACGCGTGCACCCACCGGCACTGTCCACCCGTTCGACAGATAGTCGAACGTCTGCGGCAGTGGCAGCGGCAGTACGACCCGCAGGATCGCGGGTGTGGGGTCGGATTGCCGCGCAGCGTTCATCAGTTAGCGCGGGTTGTTGCGATGGTTTGCAGGAACGCGACATAAACCAATGACCCACGGACGGTTTTACGTTTATCCACAAATGCTGTGGATAAGGTTGTGGACGGGCGGCGTGCAAGCGCCGTCCAAGGCTCATCGGGACGGCCTGCCGCACGGGTTGGTGAAAATTTCATCACTTGATTATTGCCTTTATTTTCAAATGGTTGTTGCGTGGCTTCTCCAGGTTTCCGACAAATTTTGCGCCAACGGCCGACGGCCTGGCCCGGCCGTTTGCCGCTGTGCACAACAGCCGGCCGCAGCGCGCGTTCACGGCGATTCCAGCACTTGTCGGGAGGCTCGCACCTGCCCGCCGAAGCGGGCCAGGCCGGCCGCCCGCATGCGGCCGGCGTGGTCGGCAAGATAGCCCTCGAAGGCCGCCCGATCCCGCAGCCGGTAATGCACACAGACGACCCACCTTCCAGGCGCCGGCGGCGGCTCGCGGCGGACCCAAAGGCTGGCATCGAGAAAGCCCGGCAGCGCCAGCATCTCGCCCACGTGGCCGCGCAGCCAGGCGAGGTATTCGCTGCGTAAAGCCGCCGCCATTTCAAGCTCGACGGCATACACGATCATGCGTCGGTCAGGCTCGCCAGCGCCGCGATCATCGTTCCGAAAACCAGCAGCACCGTGTAGCAGCAGCCGATGCCGGTGAACTTCATGGTGGTCATGAACCAGCCCTGCCGATACACCCGCTTTTGCATCACGAACAGGTAGGCCAGCATCCACGCCCAGGTGGCATCCAGCAGGATCGTCAGCGGGATCGTGAGCCAAGGTGACGCCGGCAGCGCGCCGCGCAGGGCCGTGATCGCCAGCAACACCAGGATCGACAGCATCAGGAAGGCGTGGCTGTGCATCGCCACGATCAGGTGCTCCATGTACAACCGGTGCTTGAACAGGTAGAAGAACTTCAGCAGCAGTGCGAACACCGGCAGCATCACGAACAGCACGGTAGGTGCGACGGCGAGCATGCCTGCGACCAGGCGGCGCGACTCGGCCTTCATTTCCTCGGGATTGCCCGAGGTGAAGTGATGCAGGTTGGCGCGTGCGTTGCCGACCAGGTTGTTGAGCCAGTCGTTGGCGACGCCGGGCAGCCAGGTGACCTTGAGGACGTGGCCGCGGCCATCCCACACGGTCTTGCCATTGATCTGGATGCCGTTGTCCGTGAAGTGCGTGTCGGGCTTGGCGGTCGCGGGCGCCGTGGCCGTGGTGTTCGCCGCACCCGCGACGATGGGCGCGTGCTCCATCCCGATCCTGAGACTGACCTGCAGCGCGAAGAACGCGATGATGGCCAGGAAAAACACCAGCCGGAACGGCGTGACGTAGCGCGCGCGCTTGCCGGCGAAATAATCCAGCGTGAGTTTGCCGGGCCGCAGGTACAATGGCAGCAGGGTCTTGAAGACCCGCTCGTCGATGTTCAACACGCTGTCGGCAACATCGGAAAGGATGCTGCTGAAATGCCGCACCATGCCGGTGCGCGGCTGGCCGCAGGCATAGCAATATTTGCCGTACAACGGCGCGCCGCAGTTCTCGCAGGCCGCGGCAGGCGGGTTGGCGGGTGTTGGCGAAGGGTCTGGTTTCATCGGGTTTCCCGCAATGCTCTCGATTTTAGCCTTGGACCGTGCGCGGTTTGCACGCGAGCTTCGTGCGACGGTGAAATTGGCGTTGCCGCTGATTGCCGGGCAGCTGTCTGCGGTCGGCATGAGCGCGGTGGACGTCGCACTGGCTGGCCATTTCGATGCGCACACCCTGGCCGCGGTCGCGGTGGGCGCCAACGTGTGGGTGCTGGGCCTGGTCAGCGCGGTCGGCGTGATGATGGCGCTGTCGCCGTCGGTGGCGCAGCTGGATGGCGCCAATCGCCGGGGTGAGATCGGGCCGCTGTTCCGGCAGGCGCTGTGGCTGGCGGCCGGCCTGTCGGTACTGCTGTGGTTCGGCGCGCGCCATGCCGGGCCGTTGTTGCGCGTGATTGGCGTCGATCCGGCGCTGACCGCCGACGTGCAGGCGTTCCTGCACGCGTTGAGCTGGGGCGCGCCCGGGTTGTGCGGGTATTTCGCGCTGCGTGGCCTCTGTGAGGGCACCAGCTGGACGCGGCCGACGATGCTGTTCGGCATGTTCGGGCTGGCGGTACTGGTGCCGCTGGACTGGATCATGATCTACGGCAAGTTCGGGTTTCCGGCGCTGGGCGCGCGCGGCAGCGGCATCGCCAACGCACTGGCGTTGTGGCTGCAGTTGCTGGCCTTCATGGCCTACCTGAAATTCGGCAAACGCTTCCGCGACCTGGATCTGTTCGCGCGGATGGAGCGCCCCGACTGGCACGCGTTGCGCCAGCTGTTGTGGATCGGGGTGCCGATGGCGATAACGCTGCTGATGGAGGCTGGCCTGTTCGTGTTCTCGGCGCTCCTGATCAGCCGCCTCGGCACCGTCGCGATCGACGGCCACCAGATCGCGATCAACGTGTCCTCGGTCACCTTCATGCTGCCGCTGGGCCTTGCGCTCGCGGTGACGGTGCGGGTGGGCAACGCCGCCGGCCGGGGCGATGCCAGCGCGGTGCGCTACGCCGGCTTCAGCGGCATGGTGCTGGCGCTGCTGACGCAGGCCGTTTCAGCCACCCTGATGTTCACGCTGCCGCACGCGATCGCGCACATCTACTCGGGCGACGCCAAGGTCATCGCGCTGGCGGCGCAGCTGTTGATCCTGGCCGGCATCTTCCAGTTTTCCGACGGGATCCAGGTGGTGTCGAACGGCGCCTTGCGCGGTTTGAAAGACACCCGCATGCCGATGCTGATCACCGCCTTCGCGTACTGGGTGGTGGGCATGCCGACCGGTGCCTGGCTGACGTTCGGCGCGGGCATGGGCGTGCGCGGCATGTGGGTCGGCATGATCGCGGGCCTGACCGCGGCGGCCGTCCTGTTGCTGGCGCGCTGGGTATCGCAGACGCGCGGCGATGGCTGGCGGCGGTTTGCCTTGACCCAAGTCGAGGCGGCGGTTGTGGCAGGTCACGCCACGGATGGCCGTTCCGGCGCCTGATGACCATCGGGCGGGTACTCGCCAGGGGAATCCCCCGAGCGACGAGCATGGAAGCTCGCAATAATTCCGCTACGCTTGATTGCATGGACCGGGGATCGCAGGCATGACCGACAACCCACCCCGCGGCGGTTTCGCGCGCTTCGTGCGGGCGCTCGGACGCGGCATCAACATCACGCGGCTGGTGATCATCAACGTCGTGTTCTTCGGCATCCTGCTGCTGGTCCTGGGGCTGGCGCTGCGCGGCGCGCCGAAGGTCGGACCGAACACGGTGTTGCTGCTGCAACCTGACGGCATGCTGGTGGAGCAATACAGCGTCGACCCCGCCGCACGCGCGTTGGCACGGGCCTCGGGCGGCTCCGCGGAACAGGTGCAGGTGCGCGACCTGGTGGCCGCGGTCGACCACGCCGCGCACGATTCGCGCATCACGAAGATCCTGCTGGATCCGTCCAAGCTGCAGTTTGGCGGCATGGGCGCGCTGGAGGAAGTGGGCGCGGCGCTGGACCGCTTCCGCGCGGCCGGCAAGCCGGTGATTGCGTGGGGTACCCGCTTCAGCCAGATGCAATACCTGCTGGCGGTGCACGCCAACCAGGTGCTGCTGGATCCGGCGGGATCGATTTCCATCACCGGCCTGTCCGACTATCGCAGCTACTACAAAACCCTCCTGGACAAGCTGGGCGTCAGCGCGCACCTGTTTCGGGTGGGCGAATTCAAGTCCGCGGCCGAGCCCTTCATCCTCGACGCGCCTTCCGAGGCCGCGCTTGCCGCCGACAAGTACTGGATGGGTGGACTGTGGAACACCTGGCTGGCCGAGGTCGGCAAGCTGCGCCACATTGATCCCGCTGCCCTGAGCCAGCAGATCGACAACCTGCCCGTCGAAATCCCCGCGGCCAGCGGCGACGTCGCGCAACTGGCATTGAAGCTGCACTGGGTGGATGGCCTCGCCACCCGCGAGGACGTCGTCAAGCTGATGCAGAAGGGCGGCGTGGTCGCCGACAACGGACTCGGTTTCCGCGCGGTCAACCTGGCGCAATACCTGCCGCAGACCCTCGACCTCGGCCTCGGCAAGCCGCAGGTCGCGGTGATCGTGGCCGAGGGCGACATCGTTTCCGGCAAGCAGCCCGCGGGCAAGATCGGAGGCGATTCCACGGCGGCGCTGATCCGCGCCGCGCGCGCCGATCACAACGTGCGCGCGATCGTGCTGCGGGTGGATTCGCCCGGCGGCGAGGCGTTTGCGGCCGAACAGATCCGGCGCGAGGTGGTGCTGGCCGAACAGGCGGGCAAACCCGTGGTCGTGTCCATGGGCGACATGGCGGCCAGTGGCGGCTACTGGATTTCGATGGATGCCAAGCGCATCTTCGCCGAGCCCGACACCATCACCGGTTCCATCGGCATCTTCGGCCTGTATTTCACGGGTTCGGACGGCCTGGCAAAACTCGGCATCAACACCGCCGGCGAAGGCACCACGCCGCTGGCGGGCGCGTTCGATTTCCGGCGGCCGCTGGACCCGACGCTGGCGCCGATGATCCAGGCCAGCATCGACTGGGGCTACCGCCAGTTCGTCGGCAACGTGGCCAAGGCCCGCGGCAAAAGTTATGCCGACATCGACGCCATCGCGCAGGGGCGGGTGTGGTCAGGTGCGCAGGCGCTCGAACGCGGGCTGGTGGACCAGCTGGGTGGGCTGCACGATGCCATCGCCTGGGCCGCCAAGGACACCAAACTGGGCGACCGTTACGCGGTGCGTTACCTCGAACCGCCGTTGAACCCGTTGCAGCGGTTCTTCCTGGGCGTCGGCGACAGTGCATCCGCGCGCGTGCTGTCGTCGCTGGGCGTGCACCTGCCGCAGTCGTGGTTGCTGGTCGCACCCAAGCTGCTGCCGGAACTGGCCTGGCTGCAATACGCGCAGCCCGGTAAGCCGGTGGAGTACGCGTACTGTTTCTGCCGGTTGCAGCCGTAGGCACAGGCGGTTTCCTTCCCCCGCTTGCGGGGGAAGGTGCCCGGAGGGCGGATGGGGAAGCCTCGCGATGCCGCAGTGGGTTTGTTGCGGGGTTGGCAACGGTTCGCGAGTGCGGCAGGACGGGAGCAGCGCAGCGACAAATTAGTCGGGAACGACTGGACGGCCATAGGCCGGCCCCGAGCGTAGCGAGGGG
>JAICHS010000078.1 GCA_025924775.1 Rhodanobacteraceae bacterium | reverse complement strand
TCCCTGCCCGGACGACGGGTTCGATTGTCGGGCGCGGCACCGGCGCGTCCAATCGGCACCCGCCGCCGATCCCGGCGGCATCGGCCGAAAGGCCTGTCGGCACTGCCCTACTCCGGCGCGCCGCAACCCACGCACACCATGACTTTGTGCCTTTGCACGAACCGTGGCCGTTCGCTAAAACGGGCCACCATCTCGCGTGGTCCACACCGGATGCGTCGCTGCCGGTACCGGACCTCGCCGCAAAGGGGAAACGTCATGATCGATCACATCGGCAGGCTGCTCGCTGCCTGCCTGCTCGCCACCGCGTGCGTCGCCACCGTGCCAGCCCTGGCGGCGGCGACAACCAGCCAGGATCGGGTGTTCGCACACACGCAGGCCCTGCAAGGGCTGTTGCCGGTCCACGTCGATGCGCGCGGCGACCGCATCCTGGTCACGCTTCCCACACCGGACTCGCATGGCATCTCGACGCGCCTCCTGTACGCCACGTCACTGCGCACCGGGCTGGGCTCGGCACCGGCATTTCTCGACCGCGGCCGGGTCGGCAACACGCAAATCCTGGCCTTTCGCCGCTACGGCAACAAGGTCGCCGCGGTGTTCGAGAATCCCCGCTTCCACGGCGCGGAAACCGGCGCGGCACCCAGCCCCGACTTCGCCACCTCGATCGTGTGGATGGGCGACATCGCGGCGACGCTGCCCGATGGCCGCATGGTGGTGGACCTGTCGGGGTTCCTGACTTCGGACGTGGTCGGCATCGCCGATTCGCTGGACCAAAGCGTCGACACCATGGGCGTCGGCGGCGCCACGCAGGGCGCCGGCAAGGGCTTCAAGCTGGACGCGAAACGCAGCGCCGCCGACCCCGCGTCGGTGAAGGATTTTCCGGACAATCTCGAAATCGACGCGGTACAAACCTACGCGTCGAAGAAGCCGGGCGCGGAAGTCGCCAACATCCTGCCCGACCCGGAGCAGGTCACGTTCACGGTGCACCACAGCTTCGTGAAGCTGCCCGGGCCCGGCTTCGAGCCGCGCCAGTTCGATCCGCGCGTCGGCGGCTTCGCCACCCAGGTCGTGGATTTCGGCAAGCCGCTCGGCACAGACGTGGTGCACGACTATGCCAACCGCTTCCGGCTGCACAAGCTCGACCCGAACGCGGCGCGTTCGCGCGTGAAAAACCCGATCGTCTATTACGTGGATTGGCGCGCGCCAGAGCCCATCCGTAGCGCGCTGGTCCAGGGCATCGGCTGGTGGGCCAAGGCCTTCGACGCGGCCGGCTACATCGACGCCTTCGAGGTGAAGGTGTTGCCGAAGGACGTCGATCCGATGGACGTGCGCTACAACGTCGTCAATTGGGTTGACCGCGCCACGCGCGGCTGGTCCTACGGGCAGGAGATCGTCGATCCGCGCACCGGCGAAATCGTCAAGGGCATGGTGGTGATCGGATCCCTGCGCACGCGCCAGGACATCCAGATCCTCGAAGGCCTGGTGGGTGCCGACAAACTCAATACCGGCGGCCCGGACGATCCGGTGCAGGCGGCGCTCGCGCGCATCCGCCAACTCGGCGCGCACGAAGTCGGACACACGCTGGGCTTCGCCCACAACTTTGCCGCGAGCACCCAGGATCGCGCGTCGGTCATGGATTACCCGCCACCGCGCCTGGAACTGGTGGACGGGCGCGTGCAATTGCAGGCCGATGCATACGCGACGGGTGTCGGCAAGTGGGACCTGGCCACGCTGAAATGGCTGTACGGTGAGCCGCCCGCAGGCCAGGATGCCGGCGCGTGGGCCCGGGCGGAAGCCAAAAGCATCGTCGATTCGGGCCTTCGCTATGTGGAAGATGCCGACGCGCGCAGCGACGACACCGCGCAACCGTGGGCGTCGCTGTGGGACGACGGCGCCAACCCGGTGGCCGAGCTGACCCGCCTGATGACGGTTCGCCGCGCGGCGATCGACCACTTCGGCCTCGCGGCGCTGGCACCGGGCGAACCGGTGGCCGACCTGCGCCGGCGCTTCGTGCCGGTATGGCTGCTGCACCGCTACCAGATGGTCGCGGCCGCCAAGTCGATCGGCGGCGTGTACCTGCACTACGCGGTGAACGGCGGCGGCCAGGAAGCCTCCGACCCCGTGCCGGCGGCGACGCAACGCGCCGCACTCACCGCGGTGCTGGCCACGCTGGCGCCGGACCAGTTGCGCGTGCCGCGGCGCCTGGTGCCGCTGCTTTCGGCAGCGCGCAACGGCAGCCACAACCGCCAGTACAGCATTGAACTGTTTGCCGGATCGGCCGGCACGCCATTCGACCCGCTGGTCGCGACGGACACGGCGGCGGAATTGACACTGGATGCGCTGCTTGCGCCCGCCCGCCTCGCGCGTGTCGAGGCGCAGCACGCGGTGGACGCCGATGCACTCGGCGTCGACGAACTGCTGGATCGCCTGCTGGCGGTGACGCTGCCCGGGCGGACGGATGCGGTATCCAGGCGGATCGCCTATCGCACGCTGATGACCATGGCCGCGACCGCACACAGCCCACGCACCACGCCCGGCGTGGCGGCCGTGCTCGACCAGCGCCTGCACGATGTGGCGCTCAAGCTTGCCAGGCGCGGCGGCGACGCCTCCGACCGCGCCTGGGGCGCAAGCCTGTCGCGCCTGCTGCTCGATCCGCGGCAACTGGACAAGGAACTCACCCGGCACGCCCGTGCCACCGGGATCCCTCCCGGTGCGCCGATCGGCAGCCCGGAGGCGGATTGGCTGGCACTGCCGGGCGATGCCTGACCCGGCCACGGCGGGGCGCGCAGGGGCGCCCGCCGCCCACCGCGGCAGGGTAAACAATGCCCCACGCCACATTCGGCCCAATTCCCTGCTACACTGCCCGCCGCAGCGCTTGGGGCAAGATCGAATGCACTGCGCATCTCTACGGCGAGTTCGCCTCACTCCAGGCCGTAATTCATCCACAGTTTTCAAAGGTCAAGTGTCATGGCGGAACGCCAAAACGGTACAGTCAAGTGGTTCAACGATGCCAAGGGCTACGGCTTCATCACCCCGGAAAGCGGTGACGATCTGTTCGTCCACTTCCGCGCCATCCAGGGCGACGGCTTCAAGTCGCTGCAGGAAGGCCAGAAGGTCACCTTCGTTGCTGTCAAAGGCCCGAAGGGTATGCAGGCAGATCAGGTGCAGGTGGCGTAAGTCACCTCTCCAGGTTTGTGGAAAAGCCCGCTTCGGCGGGCTTTTTCATGCCCGGAATCCGCGCTGGCGAGCAGCGTTGCCAGAGCCGGCACGTGACCCGACGCTACACTCGTTCCTCCCACTTCACGCAGTGCACATACCCCACGATGCCATCGATACCCCCACACCCAACCACCGCCATCGCGCCAGCAACTGAAGTGTCCCCCGACATGCTCCAGACCGGTTCGGACATTCCGAAGGACTGGCAGGCGCCGGAGGACCACTTCGACTACACCCGGCGCGAGGTGATGATTCCGATGCGCGACGGCGTGAAGCTGCACACCGTGATCGCCATGCCGAAGGCCGCGCACGCCGCACCCATCCTGCTGGAGCGCACGCCGTACGACGCCGACCACTTCATGCGCACCCACAGCCCGTACTTAGCCGAAGCCGTGTGGTCGGGCAACAAGGACTGGGCCAACGCGGGCTACATCCTCGTGTGGCAGGACGTGCGCGGCAAATACGGTTCGGAAGGCGACTACGTGATGACGCGCCCGCCGCGCGGGCCGCTCAACCCCACCGACACCGACGACACCACCGACGCATACGACACCATCGAGTGGCTGGTGCAAAACCTGCCGGAATCCAACGGCACGGTCGGCATGATCGGCTCGTCCTACGATGGCTGGACGGTCGCGATGGCGCTGCTGGGCCCGCATCCGGCGCTCAAGGTCGCCGCCCCGGAAAGCCCGATGATCGATGGCTGGATGGGCGATGACTGGTACCACCACGGCGCGTTCCGGCAAGTGGGCCTTGATTACTTCAGCGGCCAGACCTCCAAACAGGCCGCGGGCAAGGGCATCGCGCGCGCGCACCGCGACGACTACACCAATTTCCTGGAAGCCGGTTCCGCCGGCGCCTACGCCCTCGCCAACGGCTTCGAACAATTGCCGTGGTGGAAGCGCTTCGCCGCACACCCGGCCTACGACGCGTTCTGGCAGTTGCAGGCACTGGACAAACTGCTGGCGCAACACCCATCCGCCGTGCCGACCATGTGGCTGCAAGGAATCTGGGACCAGGAAGACATCTATGGCGCGGTGCACGCGTGGGAAGCGCTCATCGAAGCAGGCCATACCCAAAACAACCACCTCGTGATGGGCCCGTGGTGGCACAGCCAGATCAATCGCGCGGGCTGGAACATGGGCCCGTTGAAATGGCCGGGCGACACCACCGCGCAGTTCCGCCAGCGCGTGATGATTCCGTGGTTCGATCATCACCTGCGCGGCACGCAGCTTGCCGAACCCCTGCCCCGCGCACTCGTGTACAACACCGTCGCGGAGCGCTGGGACCACTTCGACGACTGGCAACCCGCCAGCCGGCAGAAGCCGACGCCGCTATACCTGCAGAAGGACTTCGGGCTCGGTTTCGAGGCGTCCGCTGGTGGCAGCGACAGCTACGTGTCCGATCCCGCCAAACCCGTGCCCTACCTGCCGCGGCCGATTCTCGCTGACGACAAGGACCGCTGGCGTACCTCGCTGGTCGCGGACCAGCGCTTTGCCGAATGCCGGCCGGACGTGCTGGCCTACATGACGCCGGTGCTGACCGAAACCGTCACGGTGCGCGGCGCGCCCATTGCTGACCTGTACGCCCGCGCCACCGGCAGCGACATCGATTTCGTCGTCAAGCTGATCGACGTGTACCCCGGCATCGACCCGCTGCAGGCGGAACTCGGCGGTTACCAGTTGCCAGTGTCGCTCGACATCTTCCGCGGCCGCTACCGCGACAGCTTTTCCGACCCGACGACGGTGCCGCCCGATGCGGTGCAACGCTACCGTTTCCGCCTGCCGAGCATCAACCACACGTTCCGCCCCGGGCACCGGATCATGGTCCAGATCCAGTCCAGCCTGTTTCCGCTGTACGACCGCAATCCGCAGACGTACGTCGACAACATCCTGTTCGCAAAGCCCGCGGATTACCGCAAGGCCACCGTGACGATCGAACACGGAAAAGACGGGCAAAGCGCGGTGCTGCTGCCGCTTGCACGCGGGGGCGACACCAGCACGCGCTAGATGCCAGCGCGCCGGCGCCACGCCACTGGCGTGGTGCCGGCCGCCTGCCGGGTGCAGGTTCACCCGTATTCACTACCATTTGACCGATTGTCTGGCGGGAGCCAACCGTGTTGGGAAACCTGATGGGCGCGATCGCGGGCGCGATCATCGCCGTGATCTCGCACCTGCGTTACGCGGGCGTCGTGCTGCTGATGGCGATCGAGAGCGCCTGCATCCCGCTGCCCTCCGAAGTGGTGCTGCCGTTCTCGGGGTTCCTGGTTTACCAGGGCAAGCTCAACCTGTGGCTGGTCGCGCTCGCCGGCGGCGTCGGCTGCGTCATCGGCTCATGGGTGGCGTATGGCGTCGGTGCATGGGGCGGCCGGCCGTTCGTCGAGCGCTACGGCAAGTACCTGCTGGTGTCGCGCCGCGACCTCGACCTTGCCGACCGCTGGTTCCGGCGCCACGGCGAAATCACCATCTTCGTTGGGCGCCTGCTGCCCGTGGTGCGCACCTTCATCGCCTTCCCCGCCGGCGTGTCGCGCATGTCGCTGTGGCGGTTCACGCTGTACACGTTTCTCGGCTCGGTGATCTACAGCTGGTTCCTTGCGTGGATCGGCATGCACCTTGGCGAGCATTGGGACACGCTGGGCGGGTATTTCCACCGCTTCGATACCGTCATCGGCCTCGTGATCATCGCGTTTGCCGCGTGGTACGTGTGGCGGCACATTCGCAACCTGCAGCGGGAGTAGGCCGCAAGCCACACCCCGCCGGCAGGCAATGCAATCGTCGCGGTTCCCTGTGCGCCCAACGCCGAATTCGAAACACATGACTTCACCCAACCAAGCGCTCCTGACCGCGCAACATCGCAGCATGGAAGCCGGCATCGAAGGCCTGGCCGATGGCTCCGGCAGCCGTGCCGAGCTGGCGGACGCCATCCAGCTGCTCAGGCGCCACATCCAGGCCGGCGACTGGATTCCCGCCTGCGCGAGAATGACGCACGATGAGCTTGATCGGACCTTCCATAAACCCTGTGGCGCGTGTGCCGCGTGGTCTGCGACACACCTCAGGGCGAGCACACCGTTTGCGCTGAGCGCCTGAAGCCGCGTCACGGCGCAAGTTCAGCGCAGATTTCGGCGTCTGCCACCACACTGGAATCGGGAGTAGTGCTTGTGACAGGCGCCAGCCAGGAGGTTTGGAATGGAACAGCGCTGGGATTTTTTCAAACAGGGCGAAACCACGTGGGGCGAGTTCTACCCCACGCACTACATCCTCGCGGGCTACGAATCCGACGCGGATGCGCAGGCGGCCGAAGAAGCGTTCCGCGCCAGCGGGGTGGCGGCCGAGGACGTGCGCGCCGCAACCGGCCAATTCGTGGCCGGCTACCTGGAAACGCGTGGCGATCGCAACGCCCTGGACAAGCTGGGCAGCAAACTTGCGGACGTCGTGGGTACCGAAAACGAATTTGTCGCGCAGGACAAGCTGTTTGCCCGGCGCGGCGGCGCATTCCTGTTCGTGTACGCACCTCGCGAACAGGATGCCGAGAACGCGAAAGCCGTGTTCGCCAGCCATCCGCCGACGTTTGCGCGCCGTTACCTGCATGTGGCCATCGAAGAATTGGTGCTGCACAAGGACAAAGTGCACACCATTCGCGGCACCGACACGCCGCGCGGCCAGCAGCCGTAACGCGGCTGCCCCGAACGCGTGAAGACATGGCGTGATGCTTGTTGCCGGCAGCCCCACACAACCCGGCCGCGCTTTGGCCCGTCACCCCGCGCAGGCCTGAGGCCCCTCTGATTTTGATCCGTCCGGTGCGACCGGGTGGCATGCGTGCAGTGGTTGCAAACGCGGGGGATCCTCCGCGAAGGGAGGGCGGCGCTCAGGCAGCGCGCGCCGGTTGATAGGGTTGGGCTGTGGAACAATGCCCAGACGATGCGAGCGTTCTTGTTGGCGAGGGCCACGGCGGTGCGGTTGTGGCCGGCCCGCGCCTGCAGGTCTTGCAGCCAGCGGCTGCGGGCGCTGGTCTTGGTGCCGGTGGTGCGGACCACCGCGCGGGCGCCGTGCACCGGCAGGTAGCGCAGGTAGCCATTGCCGCGTTTGGTGATGGAACCGAGACGCCGCTGGTGGCCACTGGAGTGCTCGCGGGGCACCAGGCCGAGGCTGGCGGCAAACTGACGGGCGCGGGTGAACCCGGAATGGGCGCCCAAGCTCGCCGACAACGCGGTTGCGCCGATCGGACCGATGCCCTCGATCGCCTGCAGGCGCTGGCACAACGGGTCCTGCCGTGCCAGCTCGCGCAAACGGTCGTCGATCCTCGCGACCTGCCCATCCAGATGCAACAAGTCGTCGCGTGCCTCCGCCAGCAGACTGCGCAGGCGCCACGGCAGACCGTTCTTCACGTCTTCCGGGATCGCCACCACCTGACGCCGGAAAGGGACCCTTGCGCTGCCCCACCCTGATGCCGAACTCGCGCAACATCCCGCGGATCTGGTTGATCGTCCGTGTGCGGTCGCGGATCACGCCCTCCCGGCGCCGGTGCTCACCAGCACCGCCCGCTGCCCGACCGCCTTCACGGGCACCGGCCGCAGCTTGGGCCGCAACGACGCCTCGTAGATCGCATCCGCATCGTTGGCGTCGGCCTTGTTGCCGATCACCAAGGCCTTTACGTGTTGGGGCGGCATCAGCTTCATCCGCACCCCGCGGGCCTGCAACAGCCGGCCCCAGTGATGCGCTGAACCCGTGGCTTCCATCACCGCCAACGCGTCACTCGATACGTTCCGGCACCACGCCTGGAAACGTGCCCGTGACAGCCGCTGCCGACTCACCCGCTGACCGTGGCGATCGAATCCGTGCACCTGAAACACCCGACTTGCCAAATCCACACTGAAGGTCGTAGCGTTCATCTCGGACGCCTCCTCTTTCATGCGCTGGAAGCTCTCACTTGCCAGCTTGGCACGCCTCGCGATGCCGTTAGTAGAGGGGAGGAGTCATGACCATCATCCAGCGCCGGCCACGCCGGTTGCGAGCGGAGCCCGGAATCGGCCTCCGTTGGCCGGACTTGCGAAACCGATTGACCCACGTCATCCATGGCGCCCGCACCGCGCGCGGACGGGCCTGTGATCGATCGTTGCGTATTCGACGCGTTGGCGCGGCCGGCGCTCGTCACCGCCAGCCTGCATAGTCTATGGGCCGGCGTGGCTGCGGGTCTGGGCATCACCGTGCGCATCGCTGCCGGCCTGCCACCCTCACTGACGCGCCTGGGCAAGCGTCACGGCCTGCCCCGCTGCCACGCGTGGAACTGTGCCTGCATACCGCCCCCGGCCAACCCTCGTCAGCGCCGACACTGCCATGCGGCCTGCCGCTGCACTCGACACCAGCGAACGCTCGGGTTGCGCCTGCAAGCGGACTACGATCTCGAAGAAGCCCACCGCACACTCGGCAAGGAGATTGCATGAATTGAGCGGATTGCAGCGTAGCCGTGACGCGGCCCCGTAAGGAGCTGAGTCAGGTTCATTTGTCTGTTGTCAGGAAGCGAACCTGGCCCCGTTCTTCCGTGAAAGTTTGTCCGGCAGCCATGTATCTCTAAACTGTACGTTTCAGCCCACATGGATTACTCATGGCCAAACCCAACTATTCCTTCGAGAAACGCCAACGCGAAATCGCCAAGAAGAAGAAACTGGCGGAAAAGGACGCGAAGAAGCGCGCGCAGCGCGAAGCGGCCAAGAATGGCGACGCGTCGAAGGCGGGCTTGAACTGACGGCTGAGGCACCAGGCCGACGCGCGCACACCACCGGCAGCTTCGACGTTCGACGGTTGTTTGAATTCCTGATCAATCCGACCCGCGCCATCACTTCGCTGGCGTGCGACCGGCCACCAGCCGCCACGCGCGCCGCGAACCGTCAGTAAGCGAACCTGGCCCCCTTACTTAACCTCGCAACAGCAGGACCGGAAGCGCCGCCAGGCCCAAGGCGAGAAGTATGCCCAGCAAGGTCATCGCGACACGCAGCGGGTCCGCTCGAAGTGTGCTGACGAACGTTTCCGCGGTGCCTGCGCGTTTGGCGCCCGCGAAATCCGCGTCTTCAGTCACCCAGATCCCCCCGGCCGAGATGCCCCAGGCGTTTGGCGTGGTTTCGTAGAATGCGATCCGC
>JAICHS010000077.1 GCA_025924775.1 Rhodanobacteraceae bacterium | reverse complement strand
TCGGGCGAACTCGATACCATGTTGCTGCGCGCGGCCGACACCTACGACGGCGAGGTGAAGTCGGCGATCGACAAGATGCTGTCGGCGCTGGTGCCAATATTGACCATCGTGATGGCCCTTCTGGTGGCCGGCATCATGATGTCCATCCTGCTGCCGTTGCTCAGCCTGACGGGCAACATTCAATGAAATCGATTGGAGACGATCGCATGATCTTTTCGAAGAAGCGTCCAGCGCGCGCAGCGGGCTTCACGCTGCTGGAAATGCTTGCCGTCATCGTGCTGCTGGGCATCGTCGGCGTGATCGTCGCGCGTTCGGTGTCGGGCCGCGTGGATACCGGCAAGTGGGACGCCGGCAAGATCGGCGTCACCAAGCTCGACCAGGACGTGCAGGCCTACGCATTGGACAACGGCTCGCCGCCGAAATCACTCGACGACCTGATCACCAAGCCCTTGAACGCGCCATCGTGGAACGGCCCGTACGCCAAGCCCGCCGATCTGCGCAACCCGTTTGGTAATCCATACGGCTATCTCTACCCCGGCAAGCACGGCCAGTACGACATTATCTTCTATGGTCGCGACGGCAAGCCCGGGGGCGAGGGCATCGATCGTGACTACGGCAATTGGCAATAGGGCCATACGGCTGAAACGGGGAACCGGGAACAGGGAGCGCAAGCGGCTACCGCTTGCGAACGGCCGCAGTTTGCCGTTCGCCATTTCCGGTTCCCGCCGCTCCGCTGCGTTCACCCTGATCGAAATGCTGGCGGTGATCGTGCTGATCGCAATCGGCGTCACGCTGACTGCGGTCACGCTGCGTGGGCACGACCGCAACGCGGTGCAGGCAGCCGCGCAACGCGTCGCAGCCGGATTGCGCGACACCCGCACGCGCGCGATGGCGACCGGCAAGCCGCAGTGGTTCACGCTGGACGTGCGCACGCACACGTTTGCCGCCCCGGGTCGCACCCCACGCGGGCTGCCGCCGGACGCGAGCGTGCATGTCACCTCGGCGGCCGAGGGCGGTACGCAGCCCGGCATTGCACGCATTGGCTACTTTCCTGATGGCAGCTCCAGCGGCGGCAATATCACCTTGAGCGAAGCGCATCGCAGCGCACGAGTCAATGTGGACTGGCTGACCGGTGCGGTGACGGTGGTTGATGGGCCGACGCAATGAAGCGGAGCTTGAAACCGGGGTCAGGTTCGTTTTTCCCTGCCGCGCCCCATGCGTCTGCACACCCACGTCGCGGAAGAATGAACCTGACCCCAAGCTCCGTGACCCCAAACTCCGGCTTCACGCTGCTGGAAGTTCTGGCCGCCATCGCCCTGCTGGCGATCGCCTTCGCGATTGGCTTGGGCGCGCTTGGCAAGTCCGCGCAGAATGCCGCGCACGCCGCCGCACTGGACGCTGCGGTTGAACACGCGCAGACCCTGTTTGCGGAGCAGGGCCTTGACCAGCCCTTGCAGAACGCCAGCCTCGCCGGAACCTTCAGCGACGGCATGCGCTGGACGTTGAAGGTGCGCGAGCTTCCGCGGCCCGCCGCCGGCCCGGGCCCGGCAGCGCAGCCGCAGGTGGGCGTGCTGCTGGCACAAGCGACCGGCATCGACCTTTACCAGCTGGATGCCAGCGTCAGCTACGGCGCTGGCCGCACGCTGCGGCTGTCGACCCAGCGGGCGCAGGCTGCGCCACGGGGGCAGGAATGATCTCGCGAACCGCCCCCTTCCGCCCTTCGGGCACCTTCCCCCGCTTGCGGGGAAAGGCCGGGATGGGGGGCGGCCTGCGCCAAAGCGGCTTTACCCTGCTGGAAATCCTGTTGGCGCTGGTGTTGCTGGCGTTCGTGATGCTGGGCGTGTGGGGCGCCCTGCGCGGCGCCGCGCGCGTCACCCGCTCCGCCGACGCAGTGATGGCGCAAAGTGAGGCGGTGCGCACCACCCAGCAGTTCCTGCGCCGCTACGTCAGCGTTGCCGGCCCGCAGCCTTTCGTCAGCGCGGACGGATCGGTGGCGCGGATGTTTGCGGGCAGTGCGACGTCCATGTGGTACGTCGCGCCGCTGCCCATGCAGTCCGGCCACGCAGGACTGTACCTGCAAACCGTGAGCCTGCAGAAGGCCGGCGCGGGGTTGTCGCTGCGCCTTGCCTACCAGCCTTATTCGGATGCCCCGGCCGCGAAGGGGCAGGCCATCGAGCACCTGTTGCTGACGGGCTTGCGTGGCGGCAGGTTCCAGTATCTCGCTGCGGCCGCCTTCGGCAAACCCGCCGCCTGGCGTGACGATTGGCAGGCGGTCAATGGCTTGCCGCTGGCGGTACGTATCCAGCTTGATCCCGCGTGGCCGACGCACGTGGCTTTCCCCACCATGGTGATCCGGTTGCACGCCGGTGAGGGGTTCGGCGCGCAAATCGGAGGTGTGCGATGAAGCGGCGCGAACGCGGCACCGCGTTGCTGCTGGTGCTGTGGACGACGGTGCTGCTGGCGGGGTTGCTGGCGGGCGTCGCGGCGGCTTCGCGCAGCCACAGCCAGGCCGCGCTCTACGGTGCCGAACATGCGCGCGCCGAACTGGCAGCCGAAGCCGGCCTGGCGCATGCCGTCGCGGGCCTGCGTGCGCCGGGCTTGCAGCAACAGTGGGTGCCGGATGGCCGGCCCTACAGCTTCGACTTCGATGGTGCCCGGATCACGATTGCAGTGGTGGACGTCAGCGGCCTGGTGGACCTGAACGCGGCGCCCGTCGAATTGTTGCGGGGCGTGTTCCAGGCCGCGGGCGCCGATGCTGCACGCGCCGGCCAGTTGGCCGCAGCCGTCGTCGGCTCGCGCGGTGGCACGTCCAATGGGCCGGGCCGGCCGTTTCGCGCCGTCGACCAGTTGGTGCGGCTGCCGGGCATGGACATGGCGTTGTTTACGCGCGTGGCGGGCGCGGTGACGGTGTATTCCGGCCGCAATTTCCCCGACGCGTCGTATGCCGGCCCGCAGGTGCGGGCCGCGTTGCGTGGCGTCGGTACGGCACAGGCGGCGGCGCTGGTGCGGGCGCGGCGCGCGCGCGCCGCGCAACGTGGCGCCGGCAATGGCCAGGCGTTCGGGGCGGTGGCCAACGGGCCGCTGGTGGCGGGCTACGGCGGCGTGGTCGAACGCGTGTTCAGCGTCGCGGAAATGCCCGACGGCAACCGGGCGGACCTGGACGTCACGCTGCGGCTGGCGTTGACGGGAGCCCAGGCGCGCCCGTACAAAGTGCTGGACTGGCGCGCCGTTTCCGGTGCCGCGCCCTGATCCGGTCCCGCCATGGCTAGCGCAAGCGCACAATCCTTGGAACGCATGAAGCTGGCGTGGTCGCGCTCGCCACTGCCGGTGTTTTTGCGCTGGTGGGGCGGCGAACTGGCAGCCCTGCTGCCGGCGCGGCTGCGGGCGTGGCTGCAGCGCGGCCCGGATGTATTGCGGCTGTCCGCGGGCCCGGATGCATGGCTGGTGAAACGCGCACGCACGGGCGACGTGCTGGCGACGATTCCGCTGGAACTGCCCGCCGAGGTGCAGCGCGCAAGTTTTGCCAGTGCCTGCGCCGGCATCGACCCGGATGACCGCCGCCTGGTGCTGGTGGTGGACGCGGCCTCGGTGCTGCAACGGCAGCTGACCATGCCGTTGGCCGCCGCCGCCGATCCGCGCAAGGTGGTGGGCTACGAACTGGACCGGCAGACGCCCTTCAAGCCGGACCAGTTGTATTACGCCGTGCGCGTCAGCGCCGCGCCCGCGCCCGCGGGCCAGGTGTTGCTGCAACTGTTTGCGGCGCCCAGAACCCAGCTGGACCCGCTGCTGGAACGGCTGGCCGCGCTGGGCGTGCAGCCCGATTCGGTGGACGTGGCAACCGCCGACGGCGCGCTCGCGGGTATCGACCTGTTGCCGGCTGGCCGCCGGCCGCACCGGTTGGACAAGCGACGCCGGTTGAACTGGATCCTTGCGGGGGCCTGCGTGCTGCTGGCGATCCTGGTGCTGGCGCAGTGGCTGGGCAATCGACGCGCGGCGCTGGCGCGGATGCAGGACCAGGTCGATGCCATGCGCGCCCAGGCGACCCAGTCCGAGCGCTTGCGCGCGCAGTTGACCGCCGCGGTGGCGGCGTCGCAGTTCCTGGTCAAGCGCAAGGCCGAAAACCCGCCGCCGCTTGCGGTACTGGATGAACTGACCCGGCGCATGCCGGCGAGCGCGTGGCTGGATGCGCTGACGCTGGATGATTCCGGTGGCCTGGACATCAAGGGCGAGGCCGATCACGCGGCGGCGCTGGTGGATACGCTGGGCGGCTCGAAGGTGTTGGGCGAACCGAAGCTGCAGGGCGTCATCCAGCCCGACCCCGCGACCGGCAAGGAACGTTTCGAACTGGTCGCGCGCATCAAGCCGACGGGTGCCGCCGATGCGCATTGATACCCGCCGCGTCACGCCGCTGCAGTCGCGCATCGCCGCCGTGGCGTTGGCGCTGGTGGCGTTGCTGGCCGCGTATTTCCTGCTGCTGCACTGGTGGTTCGTCGCGCCGCTGCTGGGCGTGGACGGCCAGATGCACGGCCTCAGGCAGCTGCACGCGAAGTACGCGGCGGCCATTGCCGAACAGCCCGAGTTGAAACGGCGCGTGGCCACGCTGGAACGCGGCGGTGCCAGCGTCAACGCATTCCTCGCGGCCGCCGACCCGAGCACCGCGTCGGCCGATTTGATCCAGCGCGCCTCCGACGTGGTGGCGGCCCACGCGCACGAAGGCGCGGGCTGCAACATGCCGTCCAAGATGCCGATCGAGCAGGACAGCGGCAATGAGCCGTTCCGCCGCGTCAGCGTCAGCATCACGCTGGATTGCGGCATGCAACCGCTGGCGGCGGTGCTGCACGATTTCGATCGCGGCCTGCCCTACCTGTTCGTCGACAACCTGACCATCGCGCGTTCGCCCACCGGCCGGATGCAGGCGCAGCTGTCGCTGTCGGGTTACCTGCGGCCCTCGGGAACGTTGCCATGAATGCCGCCGATCGCCGTCGTCTGACCCCGTCGCTGGGTGTCCTCGCCGCCATCCTGCTGCTGGCGTTGATTGCGCTGTGGCTGGGCGTGGGCCAGGGTGCACACTGGCACGACCAGGCGGCACCCGCGAAGCTGCCGCCATCGGGATCGGCCACGCCGGCACCCAGCGTGCCGCCGCTGGACCAGTACGCCGCGATCTGGCAGCACCCGCTGTTCAGCCCCACGCGCACACCGGAAGCCGTGGCGGGCACCGACGATGAGGCCAGCGGCGACCTGCAGCTTACCGGCGTGATCATGCTGCCCGGGCTCAAGCTGGCGATCCTGCACGACAAGACCCGCAACAAGGATTACCGTGTCATCGAGGGGCAGGCATCCGCGGGCGGGCCGGCGCTGGTCGAGTTGCATCCGCGCAGCGCGGTGGTGGATGCCTCGGGGTCGCGCCTGACCCTGCAACTGGTTCCGGGGCCCGCGCCGGATGCCGGCAATGCCGGCGCCGCGGAGGGTGGGACGCAGCCGGTGCCAAGCGCGGAGGCAGGCGCATCTGCTATGGTTCCGCGCCAAATGCAGGGCGATTCCGTCCGGCAAGTTCCAATGGCCACGTCGCACACGCAGCCGTCGGAAAACCTGCGTGCCCGGCAACTGAAAGCACGCATCGAGGCGGAGCGGCGGCGGGCCGCGCGACAACAGGATGGTGGGGGTTGAACGCGGGCCGGCGTGACCCGGCGGACGCAGTCCGATCGTCTGGAGAGCAGCACGTGTACAAGAAGCTTGCCACGCTGGGCATGGTCTGCATCGTCGCGGTATTGGCCGGGTGCACCCCGCAGGTGCGGCCGGGGCCGGACTACAGCCTGCAGCGTGAGGCGATCGCCGGCACCCACAAGCCCGTGCCACAGCCGCTGGACGTCGGTACCGGTCAGCAGAACCAGCCACTCGCGGGTGCGGAAGCCTCGCAGCAGCAGTACGGCACCGGCGTGTTCGTCAACGCCGCCGCGGCGCACGGCAAGTCCGGCGGCGTCGCCAATGCGGGCGGCACCATCACCTTCAATTTCGACAACCAGCCGGTGCAGGCCGCGGTCAAGGCGATCCTGGGCGACGTGCTGCACGCCAATTACTCGATCGCGCCCGATGTCAAGGGCACGGTGACCTTCGCCACCTCGCAGCCGGTGACGCAGGAAGAGGTGCTGCCGATTTTGCAGATGCTGTTGTCGTGGACCGGCAACGCGCTGATCCGGCAGCAGGGACGCTACCAGGTGGTACCGGTCGATCAGGCCGCACCCGGCAACCTGGTGCCGGGCCTGGGCGCCGTGTCGCCCGGTGCGGGCTACGCCGCGCGCCTGTTTCCGCTGCACTACGTGGCGGCCGACGCGATGCAGAAACTGCTGAAGCCGTTCGCCGATCCCAAGGCCTTCCTGCTAGTCGATCCGTCGCGCAACCTGTTGGTGATGGGCGGCACGCCGGATGAGCTGGCCAACTACCAGCGCATCGTGCGCACCTTTGATGTCGATTGGCTGCGCGGCATGTCGGTGTCGGTGATCCCGCTGCAGCACGTGCAGGCCGACGAACTGGTGGGCCAGTTGCAGTCGATCTTCAGCGGGCAGGGCAGCGGCGGCAGGGTCGAGATCGGACCGAAGGCCGCAGGCGGCGCGGCGGGGGCGACCGACAACGCCAGCGTGGGCAACCTGTCCAGCATGGTGCGGTTGATTCCCCTGAAGCACAGCAACTCGCTGGTGGTGATCACGTCGCAGCCGTCCTACATCGACGAAGTGCGCAAGCTGGTGACCACCATCGACAATGGCGCGGGCAACGCGTCGGGCCTGTATGTGTACAACGTGCTCAACGTGAAGGCGTCCGACCTGGCCAAGCACTTGAACGAGCTGTTCGGCAATGGCAACGGCAATGCGCAGGGTGGGCAGGGCGCGGTTGCGCCGGGCTTTTCGCCGCTGGAGCAGTCCGGCCAGGGGCAGCTGGGCGCGCAGCAGGGTTTCGGCAGTTTCACTTCCGGCGACCTTTCCAGCGCCTTCGGCGGCGACAGCGGCAGCGGCGGTTACGGCAGTGGCGGCGGTGTCGGTTCTGGCATGGTGGCGGGCGCCACCCAGAGCCGCCGCCAGCAGCAGTCCGGCCAGGGTTCCACGGCGTTCACCACCAGCGAAGGCGTGCGCATCGCGGCCGTCAACGAGAACAACCAGCTGCTGGTCCGCGCGACGCCGGGCCAGTGGGAAAAACTGCTGCCGGTGATCCAGCGCCTCGACGAGAAACCGCTGCAGGTGCAGATCGAAACCAAGGTGCTGGAAGTCAGCCTGACGGGCGCCTTCCAGTTCGGCGTGCAGTATTACCTCGGTGGCCTGATCGGCACGCAGCCGGGTTCGCCGCCCAACACCGACGAGTCGTTCCGCCGCCACCAGGGCGCGGTGGGCCTGGGCGGCGTGCAGTACAACCCCAATGCCACCAACCCGCCCGCGTTGTTCTACTCGTTTGCGGGCAACAATCTGCAGGTTGCGCTGCGGGCGCTGGAACAGAGCGGCGACACCAAGGTGCTGTCGGCGCCGTCCACGGTGGTGCTCAACAACCAGGAAACCACCTTCAAGGTGGGCCAGAAGATTCCGATCGTGCAGACCTATCTGGTGCCGGGTGTTGGCGTCGGATCGCCGAGCGGCGCCTTCAACGCCGGCCAGGTGCAGTACATCGACACCGGCGTGTTGCTGGACGTGGTGCCGCGCGTCAGCCCCGGCGGGCTGGTGTACATGGACGTCCAGCAGATCGTCAGCAACCCGACCACCCGGGACCAGAATGGCAACTACACCATCGCCAATCGCTCGCTTTCCACCGAAGTCGCCGTGCAGAGCGGGCAGACCGTGCTGCTGGGCGGCCTGATCCAGCAGACCGACAGCGTGCAGGACAACGGCGTGCCGTTCCTCAACCGCATCCCGGTGCTGGGGCGCCTGTTCGGCACCACCGACCGCAGCAAGACCCGCTCGGAGCTGATCGTGCTGATCACGCCGCGCATCATCCGCAACCCGGAAGACGCGCGCCGGGTCACCGATGAATACGAAACCAACTTCGAGTCTCTGAAGCCGATCCTGCCGCATGGTGCCTCCACGTCCGCTCCGGAACCGGCACCCGCCGACTCCGCGACGGTGCCGGCGCAGACGCTGCCCGCGCCTGACGCCCCGACGGTCACTGCCGGGGCCTGGGTGGTGCAGGTGGCTGCGTTTACCCACGAGGGCGACGCCGAGGCCTTGCGCGGCAGGCTGCAGCAGTATGGCTACGCGAGCTACGTCGACAGCGCGAACGCTGCCACCGGCACGTCCTGGCGGGTGCGCGCCGGACCGGTGGTGAATCGCGATGCCGCCGAACGCCTGCGTACCGCGATCGTGGACAGCCTGCACATCGGTGGCATGCAGGTCGTGCAGCGATAACGTGGGGACGGAAAGTCCATCCCGCATTGGCTGGATGCGTGATGGTGCATGACCGCTAGACTGCGTGGATGCCCGCAACCCTGACGTCCGTTCTCATCGTTGCCGCCGACAGCGGCGCCACGTTGCGCGAATGCGTGGCGCGCGCGTTGGCATCCAATGCGCCGGTCGAATTGATCCTGGTCGACAATGGTTCACGCGACGGCGTGCCGCAGGCCGTCGCACGCGCGTACGCCAACGATGAACGCGTGCGTGTGATCAGCAACCACGCCAATTTTGGTTTCGGCCCGGCGGTAAACGTCGGCGCCCGCCAGGCGCGGGGTGACGCGTTGCTGGTGCTGAACCCGGATTGCATGCTGGAGCCGGACACGCTGGCACGGCTGCTGGAGGTGTTGCGGGCGCATCCCGACGCGGGCGTGGTCGGCGCGGTGGTGTGCGCCGCGGATGGCGTACCCGATCCCGCTTCACGGCGGCGCGATCCACTGCTGCGGCGTTCGTTGAATCAAATGACGGGGCGCGCCCGAACCGGGGCAGTCGACGCACGCCACGAAGGCGTGGCGATACCGGGCCCGATTCCGGATGCCCCCATCGAAGTCGAAAACGTGTCGGGCGCGTTGCTGCTGCTGTCGCGCGCTGCGTTCCAGCGGTTGCAGGGGTTCGACGAAGGCTACTTCCTGCACTGCGAGGACCTGGACCTGTGCCGCCGCGCGCGCGATGCAGGCTACACGGTGTGGCTGGCCGGCAACGTCCGCGTGCGCCACGCCAAGGGCGGCTCCAGCGCGCACCGCCCGGTGTTCGTCAGCTACCATAAGCACCGCGGCATGTGGCGCTGGTTCACGAAATTCGATCCGGCTGCGCGCAGGCCGCTGGTGCGGGTGCTGGTGGCGTGCGGCATCGTCGGCCATTTTCTTGCGACCGCGCCATGGCTCGCCGCGCGCCGTGGGCGGCGCCAGTGATGTTGCTTCGGGTGTCCACATGATCCGTGAAATCCTGAAAATGGGCGACCCGCGCCTGCTGCGGGTGGCGCCGCCGGTACCGGAGGCGATGTACGGCACCCCCGCGTTGAACGAGCTGATCGCCGACATGTTCGAGACCATGCAGGCGGCCGATGGCGTGGGCCTGGCGGCACCGCAGATCGGCGTGGACCTGCAATTGGTGGTGTTTGGGTTCGA
>JAICHS010000076.1 GCA_025924775.1 Rhodanobacteraceae bacterium | reverse complement strand
TGCGGGGCGCCGCGTTCGTGCTGGCGGCGCACCGTCTCGACCAGTTGCCGCCGGATACGGGCGCCGAGGTTGCCTTCGCGGGGCGTTCCAACGCGGGCAAATCCAGCGCCCTGAATGCGCTGGCCGGACAGGCGGCGCTGGCGCGCACCAGCAAGACGCCCGGCCGCACCCAGCAGCTGGTGGTGTTCGCGCTGCCCGACGGCCGCCGGCTGGTGGACCTGCCCGGATATGGCTACGCCAAGGTGCCGCCCACCCTGCGCGAGCACTGGAAGCGCGAGATCGACGCCTATTTGCATGGACGCCACTGCCTGCGCGGTCTGGTGCTGATCGCCGACATCCGGCATGCGCCGGCTGCGTTCGACCGCCAGATGCTGGCATTCTGCGCCGCCATCGGGATGCCCTGCGTGGTGCTGCTCAGCAAGGCCGACAAGCTGCCGCGTACGCAGGTGCTGGCGCGCCAGCGTGAAGTCGACGGCGAGATCGGCAAGGCGGGCTGGCACGCGCAGTCGATCGCGTTTTCGTCGCCGGCCGGCACCGGGGTGGAGGCTGCGCGCAAGGCGGTGGCGGCCTTGCTGGGGTAGGCAACCTGCCTGCAGGCGACCGTGAGGCGCCGGGCGTCCATCGCGCGCCGGCGCGCTCCTGCGAAAAACGGCGGTAGCAGCTGGCCGGCGCGTAGCGCCTGCTCCTGCTTTCCCGGCGACCGGCTCTTGCGGATTCGGTGCCGCCGCCCCATCTTGCGTACCTTGCCATAGCGAAGGTGTGCGCATGTCCGGGCCGAGTCACGTCGTCGAACAACCGATCGAGCACCATGCGCAGCTCGCCGAATACCTGGCCGCGGGCGGCAAGCCCGCCAGCGCCTGGAAAATCGGTACCGAGCACGAGAAGTTCGTATTTCGCACCGACGACCTGAAACCGCCCCCGTACGCGGGCGAGCGCGGCATCGGTGCCTTGTTGCGCGGCATCGCGAGCTGCGGTTGGGGCCCGGTCGACGAAGACGGCAACATCATCGCGTTGGCGCGTGGGATGGCCTCGGTGACGCTGGAACCCGCAGGGCAGCTGGAGCTTTCAGGCGCACCGCTCGACACGATCCACGACACCTGCTGCGAGATTGCCGAGCACCTGCATTGCGTGCGGGTCGCCGCCGAGCCGCTGAAGCTGGGCATCCTCGGCATGGGCTTCCAGCCAAAGTGGAAGCGCGACGAGATGCCGTGGATGCCCAAGGCGCGCTACGCGATCATGCATCGTTACATGCCCAAGGTGGGTTCACTCGGCCTCGACATGATGACCCGCACCTGCACCGTGCAGGTCAACCTCGACTTCGCCAACGAAGCCGACATGGTGAAAAAGTTTCGCGTGGGGCTGGCGCTGCAGCCGGTGGCCACCGCGCTGTTTGCCGACTCGCCCTTCACCGAAGGCCTGCCCAACGGTTACCAGACCTATCGCTCGCACATCTGGACCGACACCGACGCCGACCGTACCGGCATGCTGGATTTCGTGTTCGAGGACGGCTTCGGCTTCGAGCGTTATGTCGATTACCTGCTCGACGTGCCGATGTACTTCGTGCACCGGCATGGCAAATACATCGACTGCGCGGGGCAATCGTTCCGCGACTTCCTGGCTGGCAAACTGCCCGCGCTGCCAGGCGAAAAACCCACCCTGCGCGACTGGTCCGACCACATGACCACCGCGTTCCCGGAAGTGCGGCTGAAGCAGATCCTGGAGATGCGCGGCGCCGATGGCGGGCCGTCCAATCGCCTGTGCGCGCTGCCGGCGCTGTGGGTGGGCCTGCTCTACGACAGTGAATCGCTGGATGCCGCGTGGGACATGGTGAAGGATTGGACGCCGGCCGAGCACAACGCCCTGCGCGATGGCGTGCCGAAACGCGCGTTGAAGCTGCCGTTCCGCGGCGAAACGGTGCGCGAGTTGGCGCTGCGCACGCTGGAAATCGCAGGCAACGGGCTGAAGCGCCGCGCGAAGCTCAACCGCAACGGTGCCGACGAAACCATCTTCCTGCAGCCTTTGGTCGAGTTTGCCGAAGCCAACCAGACGCCCGCCGACCGCAAGCTGGAGCTGTTCCGCACCGAGTGGCACGGTAGCGTCGATCCGGTGTTCCGCGAGTTCGCGTATTGACGATGGCGCTCGACTCGCAAGCGCTCGACCGGCCGGTCTGGGCAAGTCTCGCCGGCCCGCAAGCGGCACTGGCCGAAGGCGGCACGTTGGCCCGGCGGTACGCGCGCGACGTGAACGTGTTCGCCTCGGCACGCGACCACCACACCGAGGCGCTCGCTGCGCTGGCGGATCTGGTCGAACCCGGTGAGCACGTGTACGTGCTGCAGGTGCCGCCGATCGTGGTGCCGCCATCACTGCGTGCAGCGAAGATCGCGCTGTGCGTGCAGATGGTTGCAACGCGACCGATCCATCCGGAACCCGGTGCCGATGCGATCCTGACGCTGGGCGACGCCGATGCGCCGGAGATGCTGGCACTGGCGCGGCTCACCGAACCGGGCCCGTTCCTCGCGCGTACCCACACAATGGGGCATTTCATCGGCATCCGCATCGGCGGGCGGCTGGCGGCGATGGCCGGCGAGCGAATGCGCTTGCCTGGCTGCACCGAGGTGAGCGGCGTCTGCACGCACCCCGATTTTCGCGGGCGTGGCCTGGCGCGGCGCCTGTCCGCGGTGGTCGCAGCATCCATCCAGGCGCGCGACCAAGTGCCGTTCCTGCACGCATGGAAAGACAATCGCCCGGCGATCTCGTTGTACGAATCGCTGGGATTCCGCCTGCGCGCGGACGTCAACGTCACGGTGCTGGAACGCACATCCGCGGGCTGAAGCAGGCGGCAGCCACGCTCACGGGTCCGACACCGTGCATGCAAGAATGCATCGCTGAGGCGCGCAGGCGATGTGCGCGGAGGACGCCATGGCCGGTTACGAAATTCTCGACAACGACATCGTCTGCATCGACACCGCACAGCATCGCCCGCGCATGGCGGCGAGCTACCTCATCGCCGGCGACGGGCACTACGCATTCGTGGAAAGCGGCACGAGTCTGTCGGTGCCGTTGTTGCTCGCGGCACTGGACGAACTGGGCGTGGCGCGCGCGGCGGTGGATTACGTGATGCCCACGCACGTGCACCTTGACCACGCGGGCGGAGGCGGGGCCTTGCTGCGCGAGCTGCCGAACGCGCGGCTGGTGATCCACCCACGCGGCGCGCGCCACATGATCGACCCGACGGTGTTGATCGCCGGCGCCACCGCCGTGTATGGCGAAGACGCGATGCACGCGACCTACGGCGAAATCCTGCCGGTGCCGGAAGCACGGGTGCTGGTGGCGGACGTCGCCGCCGACCGCGACTTTTCACTGGTGCTGGGCCGGCGCCGCCTGCGCTTCATCGATGCGCCCGGCCACGCCCGGCACCACTATGCGATCTGGGATGCCGCCAGCCGCGGCTGGTTCACCGGCGACGTGTTCGGATTGTCCTACCGCGAGTTCGACCACGCCGGACAAAATTACCTGATGCCCACCACCAGCCCCGTGCAGTTCGATCCGGAGGCGTGGCAGGCGACGCTGGCGCGGATCCTGGCCGAGCATCCCGAACATGTTTACCTGACCCACTACAGCCGCATCGACGCCGTGGTATCGCTGGCGGCTGACTTGCGCGAAGGCCTGGCGGCCTACCAGCGCATCGCGCACGCACACGCCGCGGCGCCGGACCGGCATGCGCGCATCCGCGCGGCCTTGCTGGATTTCCACCTCGGCCAGTTGCGAACACGCCACAACCCGCTGCCCGAAGCACGCGCGCGCGAGCTGCTGGGCATCGACGTCGAGATCAACGCGCAAGGGCTGGAGGTGTGGCTGGACCGCCAAGCCAGGGCGGGCGCCGCGCACTGACCACGCCGTGGGGTGGGGCGGGGACGAGCCGGTAGTGCGGCTACTTCGCCCGCGACCCGGGCTTGCGCGGGGCGCAATAGATCCCGTGCAGGGTTGCGATCACGGCCTGGGCCGGTCCGGTTGCCAGTGAGTACCATACGTTCTGCGCCTCGCGGCGAGTCGTCACCATGCCTTCGTCGCGCAGGCGGGCAAGGTGTTGCGACAGGGCCGACTGGCTCAGTTCGGCAAGCTGCTCGTTGATCTGGCCGACCGTCATCTCGCCGCCAACCAGCATGCATAGGATGCGCAGGCGCTGGGCGTTGGCGAGGACCCGCAGCAGGCCGGCAGCTTCATCCGAGTAGACCTGCATGGCATCGAGGTCGAGGTGGGCAAGCGTATCCATGGGGCAAGTTTCCGTACACGAGCGGCGATGGTTGACATTGTACATCTTGCTAATTAAGCTACAACTAAATTAACGATACCTGTTGGAGGGTACTATGAGCATCGAGCGGATGGTGATGCGGTTTGCGGGCAGCGTGGTCATCGCGAGCGTGCTGCTCGGGTATTTCGTCTCGCCATGGTGGTTGCTGCTGACGTTGTTCGTCGGCGCCAACCTCTTGCAGTCCTCGTTCACCGGATTCTGCCCGCTGGCGATGATCCTGCGCCGGTTCGGCCTGAAGTCGGGTTGTGCATTCAGGGAGTGAGCCTTGCGTGACGTTTGGTCCGCGCAGAGGAATCGACATGTATTACATCGTCAAATCGCAAAAATCATTCGACCGGGCGGTGACGGATCTCGACGCGGCAGTCCGGCGCCACCAGTTTGGCGTGCTGCATGTGCACGACCTTGGCGCGACCCTGCGCAGCAAGGGCCAGGCGTTCGCTGAAGAATGCAAGGTGTTCGAGGTGTGCAGCCCGCGCCACGCCGCCGCCGTGCTGGCCACCGACCTGCGCCTGAACACGGCCCTGCCGTGCCGGATTTCAGTCTACACCGAGGGCGGCGAAACCCGCATCGGCATGCTCGAGCCGGAAAAGTTGCTGGCGCTGCTGGCGGACACCCCGGAGTTGACCGCGGTAGCCCGCGAGGTGGGCGACGCCACCCGCAGGATGATTGACGAGGCCAGGTGATGCCGGCACCCCCCGTCCACGCAGTGCGTCACATCGGCGCGCCGCTCGCACTGGCGCTGCTGCTCGCCGCGTGCGGCCACGCGCCGCCACCTGCCGCGCCACCGCCCACCCTGCCGTTCGCGACGCTGGCCGTGACCCCGGTCCAGGCCACGCGCGAACAGGTCTGGGATGGCGTGGTGCAGGCTGTGGCTGAAACCACCATCGCCGCCCAGACCAACGCGCGCGTCATGGCGTTGCCATTCGATGTCGGCGACCGCGTGACCAAGGGCGACGTGCTGGTGCGCTTCTCCGACGTTGAACAAAAATCCGCACAGCGCGGCGCGGCGGCGGCGGTCGCCGCGGCCCGCGCCGAGTCGCGCGATGCGCAAGCCAACTGGGCCCGGACCCAGGCGATTTTTGCGCGCGGGCTGATCGCACGCGCGCAGCTGGACGCCGCGACCGCGCGGCGGGATTCGGCCGCGGCCAACCTGCGCGCGGCGGAAGCCGGGCTGAGCAGCGCCGGCCAGCGGGCCGACTACACGGTGGTGCGCGCGCCGTTTGATGGTGTCGTCACGCGGCGTTTCGTGAACGTGGGCGAAGCGGTGCAGTCGGGGCCGCCGACGCCGCAACCCCTGATCGCGCTGGCATCGCTGGATGCCCTGCGCGTGGATGCCGTGGTGCCGCAAAGCGCGGTCGACGCGATCCGGAAGCTGCACACGGCCAGCGTGCTGCCGGGCGTGGGTGATGCCGGGCGCATCGCGGCACAGAAGGTCATGGTGTTTCCGTACGCCGATCCCGCCAGCCACAGTTTCCAGGTGCGCGTCGAGTTGCCGCCGCGGACGCCCGGGCTGTATCCCGGCATGACGGTGAAGGTCGCGTTCGCGGTCGGCCAGGCCCGGCGCCTGCTGGTGCCGGTGGCGGCGCTGGTCCAGCGCGGCGAGATGAGCGGCGTGTACGTGGTCGATGCACAGCACGCGGTGATGCTGCAGCAGGTGCGGCTCGGCCATCGTTACGGCAACCGCGTGGAAGTACTGGCGGGCCTTGCCGCGAACGAGCGGATCGCACGCGATCCGGATGCCGCGGCGCTGTACCTGACCCGGCTGCACGCGGGCGGGAAGCCCGCGCCGTGAGCACGCCGCGGCCGGGATTCGCCGGGCGCATCGCGCGCGTCTTCCAGGACCACCCGTTGACGCCGGTGCTGGCCATGGCCGCGTTGTTGCTCGGCATCACCGCGTTGCTGATCACGCCGCGCGAGGAAGAGCCGCAGATCGACGTGACCATGGCCAACGTCAGCGTGCCGTTTCCGGGCGCGGGCGTGCACGACGTCGAGAACCTGGTCGCCGCCCCGCTGGAAAAGCAGCTCGCCGGCATCGAGGGCATCAAGCACGTGTATTCGGTGAGCCGGCCCGGCGGCGCGCTGCTGACCGCCGAGTTCAAGGTAGGCGTGCCGCGGCAGACGGCGCTGGTGCGCCTGTACAACAAGGTATTCGAGAACCGCGACCTGTGGCCGCCCAACCTCGGGGTGGGGCAGCCGTTGATCCGGGCGATGGGCATCGACGACGTGCCGGTGATGGCGTTGACGCTGTGGACCGATGACCCCACGCGTAGCCGTGCGCAGCTGGGCGAAGTGGCGCAGGCCCTGGCAACCGACCTCAAGCACATCCGCGGCACCCGCGACGTGTACGCGTTGGGTGACGCCGCGCGCGCGGTGATGGTCGAGGTCGATCCCGCGAAGCTCGCGGCGTACGGGCTCACGGTGGACGCCTTGGCGGATTCGCTGCGATCAAGCAACGTCGTCACCCAGGCGGGTGCCCGTGTCGCGGGCGATCGCGACATCCCGGTCACCGCGGGAACTTTCCTTGGCGATGCCGACGAGGTTTCGCAACTGGTGATCGGCGTGAACCACGGCCAGCCGGTGTTCCTGTCGGACGTGGCGACCGTGCGGCCCAGCGCCGACCTGCCCGACCAGTACGCCTGGTTCGGCACGCCCCCAGGCAAGGGCGGGCCCGCTACCGGCGTGGCCCCGGCGGTGACGCTGGCGGTGACCAAGCAGTCGGGGGCCAATGCCGCCGACATCACCGGTGCGATCCGGCAGCGGATCCAGCAGCTCGAGGGCGTCGTGATTCCGGCGGGCGTGCACGTGGTGGTGACGCGCGACTACGGCGAAACCTCGACCGCCAAGGCCGACAGCCTGTTCCACGAGCTGTTTTTCGCGACGCTTTCGGTGGTGCTTCTGGTACTGCTGACGCTCGGCTGGCGCGAGGGCCTGGTGGTGGGCGCGGCGGTGATCATCACGCTGCTGCTGATGATGTTCGCCTCGTGGGCGATGGGCTTCACGATCAACCGGGTGTCGTTGTTTGCGCTGATCTTCTCGATCGGCATCCTGGTGGATGACGCGGTGGTGGTGGTGGAGAACATCCACCGGCACATGGCGCTGGGCGGGCGCAGCCTGCGCGAGGCGATCCCGGAAGCCGTAGGCGAAGTCGGTGGCCCGACCATCCTTGCAACCTTCACCGTGATCGCGGCGTTGCTGCCGATGGCGTTCGTATCGGGCTTGATGGGGCCCTACATGCGGCCGATTCCCGTGAATGCGTCAGCCGGCATGCTGCTGTCGCTGAGGGTGGCGCTGGTGGTAACGCCGTGGCTGGCCCTGAGGCTGCTGCGCGTGCACGTGGCGCCCGTGCCCGAAGCAGCCGATGCGCCGCGCGCAACGCGCCTGCTGCGCCTGTTCCGGCGCCTGATGACGCCGTTCGTCACGGGTGCGCGCGCGCGCCGTCGACGGCGGCTGTTGTTCGCCAGCATGGGTGTGCTGGTGCTGGCGGCGGCGGGCCTCGTGGTGGTCAAGGCCGTGGTGCTGAAGATGCTGCCGTTCGACAACAAATCGGAGTTCCAGGTGGTGGTGGACATGCCCGAAGGCACGCCGCTGGAAACCACCGACCAGGTACTGATGCAGATGGCGCGCGCGCTGGACGGCGTGCCGGAGGTAAAGAACGTGCAGGGCTATGCGGGTACGTCCTCGCCGATCACCTTCAACGGGCTGGTGCGGCAGTACTACCTGCGCGCGGGGCCGCTGGACGGCGACCTCGAGGTCAACCTGGTCGACAAAAGCCAACGAAAGCGCCAGAGCCACGCGATCGCACTGGCGGTGCGGCCGATGCTGGCCGCAATCGGTGCGCGCTACGGCGCGTCCGTCAAGGTAGTCGAAGTCCCGCCGGGGCCGCCGGTGCTGGCGCCGATCGTGGCCGAGGTCTACGGGCCGAACTACGCCACCCTGCGCAAGCTTGCGCTTGGTCTGGCCAGGGACTTCCATGCCGACCACGACCTGGTCGACATCGACACCAGCGTGGAGGCCGATTCGCCGCGCGACGTGGTGGCGGTCGACCGCGAGCGTGCGGCGCGCCTCGGCGTCAGTCAGGCCACGATTGCCGAAACGCTGCGGGCGGCGTTGTCGGGCCACGACGCGAGTTACCTGATGGACGGCCACGCGCAGCGCGCCATCCCGATCCGGCTGCGGCTGCCGGCAGGCGACCAGGCGTCGCTGGATGCGCTGCTGGCGTTGCGCGTGCGTTCGACCAGCGGCGCGCTGGTGCCGCTGTCGGCAATGGTGTCGGTGCGCAAAGCCGGCTGGGAGCAGGCGATCTACCACAAGGACCTGCTGCCCTACGCCTACGTTACCGCGGACGACGCCGGCCGCACCGACAGTCCGTTGTATGGGATGTTCGCGATGGTGTCGAAACTCGAACACACCAGGGTGGCTGGTCACCCGCTGACGCAGGACTTCATTCACCAGCCGGCGGACGTTGCGGGTTACGCGGTGAAGTGGGACGGCGAATGGCAGATCACCTACGAAACCTTCCGCGACATGGGCATTGCCTACGCCGCCGGACTGGTGCTGATCTACCTTTTGATCGTCGGGCATTTCCGGCGCTACGTGGTGCCGTTGATCATCATGGCACCGATCCCGCTGACCGTGATCGGCGTGATGCCGGGCCACGCGCTGATGGGTGCGCAGTTCACCGCGACGTCGATGATCGGCATGATCGCGCTGGCCGGCATCATCGTGCGCAACTCGATCCTCCTGATCGACTTTATCGACCTGGAACTTGCGCGCGGCCGCGCGTTGGGCGAAGCGGTCATCAATGCGGCCGCGGTGCGCGCCAAACCGATCGCATTGACCGCGCTGGCCGCGATGATCGGCGGGTTCTTCATCCTGTCCGACCCGATCTTCCAGGGCCTCGCGGTGTCGCTGGTGTTCGGCGTGCTGGTGTCGACGGTGCTGACGCTGGCGGTGATCCCGCTGCTGTACTTCGCGTGGTTGTCGCGCGGGCAGGTGGCGACCGCCGCGGACTGAGCGGTGGCTTCAGAAGATTTCGGCGACGCAGCAGCGCAGACTGCCGCCGGCCTTCTCGATTTCATCCAGTGGCACGCTGCCGAGCGCGAAGCCCCATTCCGCCAGCGCCGCGCGCTGGGCGCTGGTCAACGCCGACACGGCGGGTGCGCTCAGCCACACGCACCCCGGTGACAGGGTGATCGCGTTAGCGGCGTAGGCGTGTTTCTGGTCAGCGTCGAGCAGCAACACCCGGCCATCGAACGCCTCCGCGATCGCCCGTGGCACCCCGGCGTCAGCGAAACCGTCGGGCGCCAGGATCACCGCGCGCCCGGCGAGGGCCGCCATCACCACGTTGGTGTGGTATTCGCCTTGCGCGAGTTCAAAACAGAACGTCAGTCGCAATCCGAACGCCTCGTGCAGCGCGCGCGCGCCGGCC
>JAICHS010000075.1 GCA_025924775.1 Rhodanobacteraceae bacterium | reverse complement strand
TCCTCGATCAACGCTTGCGCGGCGGCGATGTCGGCGACAGTTTCCTCAAAATTGCCATGGGCGTTGCCCAGCGTGGTCTTGAGCGCAGCGACGCCGGAATCGCGCAGGGCCTGGAATTTGTCCGGACTGTCGAACTCGAGGCCGAACGAGGCGAGCGTGTTGCAGTCCAGCACGAAAGCGTTGTGGTACAGCTCGGCGGCGTTCATGGGGGTGGATGACTCCGTGGCTTGGCCGAAGGCGGGTGGCAGGGCCGCGGCCAACGCAGCACCGACCGATGCCCCAAGGAACTGCCGGCGGCTCCAGTGGGCACTCATGGTTCGTGAATCGCACTGGGCGTGTGGATCGCTGCGACTTTCATTGGCCGGGGTGGTATTCGCGCGCGGTGTGGCCCTTCAGTTGCTCCGGCCAGAAGTACACGGTGCGCAGGTCGCCCGTGGCCCAGCGGTGTTGCTGGTCGATGAAGTGGGGTGAATCCGGATCGCCGCTCTGGCCGCCCACGTGGATTGCGCGCGCACTGACCTTGGGGCCGAACTCCACCACCGCGACGAAGCTGTTGCCACTGCGGCCGTAATACTTTTTGGTGCCGGGCCACTGGTGGGTGTTGGAGGCCGCCAGCGAACCCCAGCGCGACGCGGTGAACGGCACCGCGATGCTGGGCTTGGCATCATCGAAGTGCGGGTGGATGGAATCGTCCAACCGCTGGTAGCGGTTCACCGCGCCCCACGGCACGCCCCAATAGGCGAAATCCCTCTGCAGGCGTTCGACGACGTTGGCCAGGGCGTCGAGGCGGGTCTTCGAACTGGCCTGGTCGGCGATGTAGTCGATTTCGCGCAGGTCGGTTGCGTGCGCGTCGAGGCCGCTGGCCTTGGCTTTTGCCGCCACCTCGTTCCACAGCGTGTCGCCCCACCAGACCGCGAGCGTGGTCGGGATCGAGGCGGTGCCCCAGCGGTAATCCCAATGCCGCAGTACGCCGATCGGACCCGCAAGTTTCGCTTTCAGCGGGTCACTCGCAGGCAAACCGTCGTAGTCCTTCACCAGGATCGGAACCAGCCGCGCGAACGCGGGCAGGTAGGAATCGAAGGCGTCGGTGATCAGCTTGGCCTTGGTGAAGTCGTGCGCACCAGTGAGCATCCGCATCGCATGTTCACCGCGCGCGTTGGGGCCGAACGAATCCATGTATTGCGGGAAGTCCGCGCGCTTGGGGCTGTCCTTGCCGGCCGCGGAATAGGGCCAGTCGTTGGTGTTGAACGCCCAGCCGTTGGGTGGGTTGATCGCGTTGGGCATGTCCGCAAGCGGGGTCAGGCCCTGCCACGCGGTGGCGGGGTTGCTGCCGTCGACGGGTTTCAGGTAGTCGAAGGCGTTGTCGCGTTTCGGGATGAACTGTGGCATCAGGAACGCGATTTCGCCCTTGTCGTCGGCAAACAGGGTGTTGTTGGACGAGTTGGCCTTGAGCTCGGCCACCTTCATGTAGCTGGCAAGGTCCGTGGCCTTGGTGCGCAGCCAGCTTTGCTCCAGCGCGGGAATCGGGCGGTTCATCAGCGCCTCGGCGACCCACTTGCCGTTTGCCTCGGCCACGATCGGACCGTGCTGGGTGAAGTACGCCGTGAACGTGCGGGCCTTGATCGAATCGTCGGCGGCGCGGTAGCGGATGGTGATTTCGCGGCTCGTGACCGGCAGTTCCTTGTCGCCGAACTTGTAGAAATACTTGCCGTCCCGCTTCGAGATGGTTTCAGCGAATTTATCGACCGCATCGACGCCGGTCGAGGTATGCATCCAGCCGATGTGCTTGTTGAAACCCTGGTAGATGAAGAACTGGCCCCAGGTGGAGGCGCCGTAGGCGTCCAGCCCCGCGTCGCTGGACATCTGCGCTTCGCTGCGGAAATTGAAGGTGACGTGCGGGTTGATCAGCAGCAGCGCGTGGCCATCGGCGGTGAGTTTCGGCGCGATCGCGATGCCGTTGGAGCCGGTCGGTTCGACCCAGGTCGGCGGCACGGTTTGCGCAAGCGCGACGGCGGTGGCGTGGTCGGCGCCGTAGAACTTTGCAAGCTTGGCCAGGTCCACGCGCTCGATGTCGCCGCCGATGCTGCCTTCGGTGAAACTCAATGCCATCCACGGCTCGTAATGCTTGATGACTTTAGGCTGCACGGCGGGATGCGTGGCGAGGTACCAGTTCATGCCGTCGGCCCATGCGTTCATCAACTTCTTCAGCCACGCGGGGCTCTTTGCGTAATCGTGCTTCAGCACCGCCGGGTCGATGAAAAGCTGGTAGCGCAGATTGTCCCAGATGGCTTGCTCGCCGTCGGCCTGCGCGCTCCAGCCGAGCGCGGTCAGGTAGTTGGCCTCGACGCGGGCGAAGTCGTCCTCGCACTGCGCGTAGATCATCCCGAACACGGCGTCGGCATCGGTCTTGCCGTGGCTGTGCGCAATACCCCAGTTGTCGCGGGTGATGGTGACGGCCTGCGCTTCCTTTTGCAGGCGCGCATATTCGGCGCCGTGCGGGGCCACCGGGACCTGCCACGCGGGGGTCGGCTGCGCGTCGCCGCGGGCTTGCGCCACACCGCATGGCAGGGCAACGAGAAGCGCTGCGACCAGCGCGCCGGCACACCAGCGTGGCAACGTGACGGAACCTGCGGACATCGGCCTTCCCCATCGGCAGTCAAGCGGATGGGCAACCTTATTGCGAACGGTGCGGCAAGGGAACCGCCGTTCGTCATTGGTCGCCCTGGTGTCGGGACGATCCGGCGCTGCAATTCCCGCAGTTATGCGCGTGGCGGCCGGCCCGGCGGGTCGGCGATGCATTTTCACGCCGCGGCGTGGCGATCCCCATTCGGTGGAAGGGGGAGCCAAGCGAACGTGCGCGCAGCGCGAGGAGGTGCGTGACGCTGCTTCGCGCAATGGCAATCCCGCACCGCGGCACCCGCGCAGCGCTACGGGCGATCATGTTGGCGGGTACTCCCGCCGAATCAGCGCACTCAGTCCACCTTGCGCAACCACGTTTGGGTGCGGCCCAGCATCGGCATGCCGATGTAACCGCGGACGTCCAGCTTCTGGCCGTCGTCGGCAAGCGACAGCTTGACCTTGTAGGTCTTGCCGTTGTTGGGGTCGAGGATATGCCCGCCACCCCACGCATCGCCGTCCTGCTTCACGCCCCACATCACGGTCATGCCGTCCACCGGCTGGTTGTGGCGCTCGCCCGAGCACTTGTCGCAGATGGGGTGCGTGCCATGGTCGGAAAACAGCACCTGCTTGACCACGCCCTGCAGCGTGCCGTCCGGTTGCTGGGTGATTTCGATGATGGACTTCGGCTTGCCCGTGGCATCGTCGACCTGGGTCCAGGTGCCGACCGGCGTGGTGTCGGCGGCCCAGGCCGCAGTAGCCAGCAGCAGGGTGGCGGCAATCAGTACGGAACGAATGGCGATGCGCATGGCGGGGCTCCGTGGGTCGTGGAGGTAGCGTGCACGCTGGCCGCGCGCGCGTCAACTGGCCGCGGCGGTGCGGATGATCGGCGTCAGGGCCGCAGGCAGCGGGTCTGGCATACTTTCTCGTTTCACGCAGGGAAACCTTTCCGTCATGGCCGTCACCGAAAACAGCGTTCGCGAATTCCTTGCGGGCATCGTGGATCCGCACACCGGCGCGTCGCTGGCCGAAAGCGGCGAAATCCGCGCGGTCGGGGTGGATGGTGACAAGGTTGCGGTGGAGATTTCGCTGGGCTATCCGGCGCGCGACTGGCGCAAGGATTTTGCGGCAAAGATCACGCAGGCATTGGAAAGCGACCCCGCGATCACGCAAGCGAGCGTGTCGGTCACCTCGCGCATCGCCACGCACAAGGTGCAGGGCAACCTGATGCCACTGCCGGGCGTCAAGAACATCATCGCGGTGGCGTCGGGCAAGGGCGGCGTCGGCAAATCGACGGTGGCGGTGAACCTGGCGCTGGCGCTGGCGGCGGAGGGCGCCAATGCGGGCGTTCTGGATGCCGACATCTACGGCCCCAGCCAGCCGCTGATGCTGGGCATCACGGGGCGGCCGGAATCGCCGGACGGCAAGACCATCATCCCGATGACCAACCACGGCCTGCAGGTGATGTCGATCGGGTTTCTGGTCGGCGAGGACACGCCGATGGTGTGGCGCGGTCCGATGGTGACGCAGGCGTTGACGCAACTGCTGCATTCCACACGCTGGAAGGACATCGATTACCTGGTGGTGGACATGCCGCCTGGCACCGGCGACATCCAGCTGACGCTGACCCAGCGGGTGCCGGTGGCCGGCGCGGTGATCGTCACCACCCCGCAGGACATCGCGCTGCTGGATGCGAAGAAGGGCTTGAAGGCCTTCGAGAAGGTCAACGTGCCGGTGCTGGGCATCATCGAGAACATGGCCACGCACGTCTGTTCCAACTGCGGCCATGAGGAACACATTTTCGGCGCCGGCGGCGGGCAGAAAATGGCCGAGCAGTACGGCGTACCACTGCTGGGATCCTTGCCGCTGGACATCCGCATCCGCGAGCAGGCCGACGGCGGCAACCCCACCGTGGCCGCCGATCCCGAGTCCGACCTCGCGCTACGCTATCGCGAGATCGCGCGCAACACCGCCGCGCGGCTGTCGCTGCTGGCCGAACGCGACATGACCGGCGTGCCCAACATCCGCGTGGTCGATGACTGACGCGCCCCCGCGGCGGGTGCTGTGCCTGTGCGGCAGCCTGCGACGGGTGTCGGCCAACCGCGCGGCGTTGCAGGCCGCACGCGAACTGGCGCCGGCATCCCTGCGACTCGAACTTTACGGCGAGCTGGGCGGCCTGCCGTGGTTCAGCCCCGACGTCGAGGCCGGCCCGCTGCCGCAGTCGGTGGTCGAACTGCGCGTGGCGGTCGGTCGTGCCGACGCGTTGCTGATCGCGTGCCCCGAATACGCGCACGGCATTCCTGGTGCCTTCAAGAACCTGCTGGACTGGCTGGTCGGCGCGCTGGAGTTCCCCGGCAAGCCGGTGCTGCTACTCAACACTTCGGCGCGCGCCTCGCACCACGCGCAGGAGGTGCTGCTGGAAGTGCTGCAAACCATGTCGGCGCGCTTGCTGTCGGCGGAGTCGTTGCCGGTATTGCTGCCGGGGCGTGGTTGCACGGCGCGAGCGGCGCTGGCGGATACCGATCGCTGCCGCGAATTGCGGGCCGCGATCGGCGTGCTGGCCGCCGGGTTGGCCTGATGCTGGCGCTGGCGGGGTGATCCCGTGTATTTTTGCGGTTTTGGCCGGGGCCACCCGGCACCTTTGCGCAGTCGGAGGGCCCGTGAGCATCAAGAGTGACAACTGGATACGCCGGATGGCCGAGCAGGGCATGATCGAGCCGTTCGAACCCGGCCAGGTCAAGCACAACGAGGGCGGCCGCATCGTGTCCTACGGCACCTCCAGTTACGGCTACGACGTGCGCTGCGCGGGCGAATTCAAGATCTTCACCAACATCAACTCGACCATCGTCGATCCCAAGGACTTCGATTCGCGCAACTTCGTGGACTTCACGGGCGACTGCTGCATCATTCCGCCCAACTCGTTCGCGCTGGCGCGCACCGTCGAGTACTTCCGCATCCCGCGCAACGTGCTGACCATCTGCCTCGGCAAAAGCACCTACGCGCGCTGCGGCATCATCGTCAACGTGACGCCGCTGGAACCCGAGTGGGAGGGCCACGTGACGCTGGAGTTTTCCAACACCACGCCGCTGCCGGCCAAGATCTACGCCAACGAGGGCGTGGCGCAGATGCTGTTCCTGGAATCGGACGAGGTGTGTTCCACCAGCTACAAGGACCGTGGCGGCAAGTACCAGGGGCAGCGCGGCGTGACGCTGCCCAAGACCTAGTACCCCTTGATCGCCGTATTACGCAGCACCGGGAAGCCGTCCACTGTTCTGCTTTCCGCGCGCCGCAGCGCGTTCAGGCTGCTTGTGGCAGACTTCGCGGGCTGCGGCCGCTGGGCCTGCCTTCCCGATCACCAACGGAGACAATCCATGAATGTGCGTTCCTTTGTCGTGCGCCTCGGTGGCGCGGCCCTGTTGGCGACGCTGGTCACGTTGGCGGGGTGCAACGCCAATGTCCGCAGCGGCGGCGAAACCACCGTGAACGTGCCGCAGCAGTACGACATGACCATCGGCGCCTACAAGGACAGCCAGTTCCTGCTGGACGGGGCGGTACTCTCCGGGCCCGACCTGGAAGCGCATTTCCGCTACCTGCAGGACCAGAAGCAGCTGCCCAAGACGGTGCTGCTGGAAGACTCCGATTCGGACAAGGTCAGCAACGCCGACCTCGAGGAATTCGCCAGCCTGCAATTGAGCTTCAAGTTCACCGGCTACGTGATGCACAAGGGCAAACTGACCTTGATGAGCGCGGTGGAATCGGCCAAAGACAAGAAGAAATAGGCGCCGGACCGGCGGCGACGGTCGAGGGGCGCTGCGCATCGCGTTTCGGACGCGTGGTTCGCGTCCGCGCTGGGGGATCAGGCTTCCGCGCCGCCGCTGATGTGCGCATCGCTGCGGACGGTCAACGCGGTGCGCACGATGATTTCCAGCGCCATCGTCATCTGTTCCAGCGGCATGCCCGGCTGGGCGTGTGCCGCGGCCTGGGCCGGCAGCCATGGCACGTGGACGAAACCCGCGCGGGTGTTGCGCCGCCGCCGCAATGCGTGCATCAACGCGTAGAACACCTGGTTGCAGACGTAGGTGCCCGCAGTCTGGGAAATGTGCGCGGGGATGCCCGCGTGCTGCAATTCGGCCAAGGCGGCCTTGATGGGCAAGGTGCTGAAGAAGGCGGCGGCGCCGCTGCCCAGCACGGGCGCGTCCACCGGTTGCACGCCGGCGTTGTCGGGAATGCGCGCGTCGATCACGTTGATCGCCACGCGTTCCAGCGAGATGCCGTCGCGGCCTCCGGCCAGGCCGACCGCGATGGCGACGCGCGGTTCGCTGCGGCGCAGGGCCTTCCACAGCGTCGGCAGCGAGCTGTCGAATTCGCACGGAAGCTCTGCCACCACGACCTGGTGGTTTTCGATCACCTGGCCGGCCAGCCCGCGCACCGCCTGCCATGACGGATTCAGCGACTCGCCCGCAAATGGGGCGAAACCGGTCAGCAGCACCGTGGGTTCGCGCTGGCGCGTGGTCGGGTTCAAAACCGGAAGATCAACAGGTACATCAGCAGCAAGTTTACGACGAGTAGCCAGGCGCCGGTTTTCCATTGCGCGCGGATCACGTCGCCCTGGTTCGGCAACTCCAGCAGCGCCACCGGCACGATGTTGAAGTTGGCCGCCATCGGCGTGAACAGCGTGCCGCAGTAGCCCGTGACCATGCCCATCGCGCCCAGGATCGCCGGATTGGCGCCGTGCATGTGGATCAGCAGCGGGATGCCGATGCCCGCCATCATCACCGGGAAAGCGGCGAAGGCATTGCCCATGATGACCGTGAACAGCACCATGCCGAGCCCGAAGGCGGCCACGCAGGCCAGCGCGCTGTTGACCGGAATCAGCATGCGCACGAGATCCGCGACCGCGGTGCCGACGCCGGTCGCGGCGAACACGCCGCCCAGCGCCGCCAGCGTCAACGGCAGTAGCGCGGCCCAACCCAGGGTGTCCAGCAGGCGGCGCCCTTCGGCAAGCCCCGCCCCGGGCCTGGCGCGTGTCACCCACAGTGCTGCGAGCAGCGCGATCACGCAGGACAGCGCCAACCCCGTCAAGGTCATCTGGGTCGCGTTGAATGCGCGCAGACGGCCGACCACCAGGTAACCGCCGAACAGCGCGACCGCCAGCGTTACCAGCGGGATCAGCAGCGCCGGGCCGAACAACCGGTGGCCGAGGTGCAGCGCATCGGCCTCGCGCGAGGCCGCGTCGCGTTCGACCAGGTGCCCGCGCGTCATGCGCGGCGACAGCGCGGCCAGAGCGATCACGCCCACGCCGGCCAGTTGCGCGGGCAGTCGCTGGTGCGCGGCGGCGGCCACCAGCACGAACTTGCCGCCGGCGATCAGTACCGCCAGTACGCCCCAGAAGGCCGCGTGCGCGAAGCGCCGCCCGCGCAGGTTGAGCAGCGCCGCGCCGGCGAGAAACAGCGCGATCAGCCAGTAGGCCTGTTCGATCGTCAGCATGTCAGGTCGCGGTCTCGTCGTCGCGCCCGGCGGGGGGGTCGGGCGTGGCGATGCGCCGCCCGAACAGCACTGTGCGGACCGCGTGGATGACGAAGGCGGCGATCGCGGTTGGCAGCGCCCACAGCGCGATGTGCAGCGGTTGCAGGTCGATGCCGTGTTGCGCGTAGAAACCCTGGATCAGCAGCACCGCCCCCAGCGCGATGAATACATCCTCACCGAAAAACAGCCCGATGTTGTCGGTGGCGGCGCTGAAGGCGCGCACGTCGTTGCGCTCCGCCTGCGAGAGTGGAGTGCCGCGCTTTTCGGCCGCGGCTTCCGCCATGGGCGCCAGCAGCGGGCGCACGGTTTGCGCCTGGCCCGCGACGCTGGTCAGGCCCAGCATCGACAGGATCTGGCGCAGGCCGAGGTAGGCGATCAGCAGGCGCGGGAAGGTGAGGCTGCGCAGCGAAGCGATCCAGTTGCGTGCGTGTTCGCGCAGTCCGGCGCGCTCCAGCACGCCGATCGCGGGTAGGGTGAGCACGAACAACAAGAGTGCGCGCTCGGACACGAAACTGGTGCCCAGCAGGGCCAGGATGTCGCCGATCGACTTGCCGGCGGCAAGCCCGCTGACGATGCCCGCCACGACCACCACCGGCACCGGGTTGAAGCGCAGCGCGAACCCCGCGACCACTACCAGCACGCCCAACAGCGGCAGGTAATGCAGCAGCGCGCTCATGCCGGGCGGGTCATGTGGGGTGGGTCATGCCGGACGCGTCGCCGCGGCGATGCGCAGGCCCGCGCCTTCCAGCGCGCGGTGCAGGCGCTCGGCAAACGCCGCGGCATTGGGGCGATCGCCATGCACGCACAGGGTGTCGGCTTCGACGCGGACCGGGGCGCCGTCCCCCGCAATGGCCTCGTTGCGGGTGGCGATGGCGACCGCCTGGGCGACGGCCGCTTCGATGTCCTCGATCACGGCCCCGGCTTGTCCGCGTGGCGCCAGCGTGCCGTCGGCGCGGTACCGTCGATCGCAGAATCCTTCGCGCTGCACCGGCAGACCCACGGCCTGGCCTGCCTCGATGAGCGCGCCGCCCGCCAGGCCGACCAGGATCAGCGTGGGACTGAAGTCGCGCACGGCGGTGGCGATGGCGTCGGCCAGAGCACGGTCGCGCGCGGCCATGTTGTACAACGCGCCGTGTGGCTTCACGTGGTGCACGTGCGTGCTCGCCGCGCGTGCAAGCGCGTGCAGTGCACCAAGCTGGTACAGCGTTTGCGCGTAGGCATCGGCGGGCGAAATCTGCATTTCGCGCCGGCCGAAGCCCTGCAGGTCGGGCAGCGAGGGATGCGCGCCGATGGCGACGCCGTGCTCAAGACACAATGCAACCGTGCGCCGCATCGTCGCCGGATCCCCGGCGTGGAATCCGCAGGCGATGTTGGCGGACGTGATCCACGGCATCACGCCGGCATCGTCGCCCATGCGCCAGGCGCCAAACGCTTCACCGAGGTCGGCGTTGAGGTCGATGGACACGGTCATGCCCGCAACGCTAGGCGATCACGTCGTGGCGCGCAATGGCCGAAAGTGACGCGATCCACCCGTTCAAATGCTCCGCAGGCGCCGCGCAATGTTGGCGTTCAGCCGCGCCAGGGCTTGCTCATGCATTCGCAGTGCCTGCCGGGCCTCCGGCCAGTCGCAGGGCGCGAACCGCAGCGCGTCGCCGGGGCGCAGTTGCGCAAGCCGCGGCAGGTCTACCGCCGCGATCTGACCGATCCGGGGATAGCCGCCACTGACGGGGCATTCCGGGCCGAAGGCGATCGGCTGGCCCGAGG
>JAICHS010000074.1 GCA_025924775.1 Rhodanobacteraceae bacterium | reverse complement strand
TGATTGCTGCCGCCATCGACCGACACCGCAGTGACCGTCGGCGTCTTCAAGCCCAACCCGCTGAAATACGTGTCGAGGTCGGCCTGCTGATAGCCGCCGCCGAGTTCGATGATTGCGATGGTCTGGCCCGTGCCGTCGCCCGCAGGGAAAGCGTAAAGCTGGCCGATCTGCACCGGCGTGTAGGTTGCGCCCGGCTGCGCCTGTGCAATCCGGAAGTGCGGATGCGCGATCGGGCGCCGGTCCAGCCCCAGCACCGCGATCACGGCCGGATCCGGCAGCACGGGCTCGCCCTCGCAGCCGATGAACGTCGCGCCACCCGGCGCCATCTCGTAGCGGCCCAGCTTGACGCGGAACGCCCGTTGCAATGATTTCGCATCACCCTGCCAGCGCAAGGTGCGGCAGGCCAGGTCGCAGGCCAGCTCCTGCATGCCGTGCTGGCGGCCAAACGCGCGCACGCGTTCGACGTCCGCGGGATCGGCGCCGTAGCGTGTAGCAAACTCCGCGTGCGACACACGCGGGATCGGCCGTTGCAGCGGTTGTCGGCGGCGCAACACCAGCGTCACGCCCAATGGCTCGTCCGCCGCGCACGCGCCACGGTAACGCAGTATGGAAGGTAGTTGCCGGCGCCTGGCCGGCGTGTTGGAAGTGCCGATTCTGGGCATGCCGTTCACCCCACGGGGCCGCTCGGGAAGTCGTCCGCGAGCATGCGCCGGGCCGCGTGATGGCCCGGTTACGCTTGGCTGAACGCGATCAGGCGTGAGTCAGGCTTGCGGTATCGCACAGGGCGTCGCGCGATTCGGGGACCCATGCATCTAGCGGCTTCCCGCCGCGCGCATGAACTCCGCGCACAGCACTTCCATGCCGGCACGATCCGCATCGTCGAAACGCGCCAGGTGCGGCGAATCGACGTCCCACACGCCCAGCAGCGTGCCATCGGCATGGACCAGCGGCACCACGATTTCCGAGCGCGACGCGCTGTCGCAATAAACGTGGTTGGGGTGGGCAGCCACGTCCGCCACCACCTGGGTCGCGCGTTCCACGGCGGCGATACCGCATACGCCGCGACCCAGCGCGATGCGAATGCAGGCTGGCTTGCCCTGGAACGGGCCCACCACCAGTTCGTCCCCGTCGAAAAGATAGAATCCGCACCAGTTGATGTCGGGCAACGCGTGGTACACCAGCGCCGCGAAATTGGCGGCATTGGCGATGAAACTCTTCTCGCCATGCAGCAGGCCGCGCGCCTGCTGCGCGAGTTCGGTGTACAGGCCGGGTTTGTCGGTGGCGGTGATGGATGCGGCTTCGAACATGCTGAGTGCCCTCGCGTAGGGACGTTTGAGTCAAGCGGCGCACAATTCCTGCGCGTTCGCTTGAACGAAATGTGCAGCCAGATCTCCTATTATCACGCGATGCCGGAACCGATGCCGTCCAGCGAGGCTGAGGTGCGCTGCGAGCGCAGCCCCAGCGCGCGCCTCGACAGCTTCGGCGGTGCCTTCGCGTTCCCCCTCGCTCTGGTTTTGACCGGCGGTGCCAGGCTGCCGCGGAACGCGGCCACGCCGATTGCCCTCGCCGGGTTCAGCCACGCACTGCCGGGCTTCACCGGCGTGCCCGCAAACCGCTATCGTTCGCACACCGAACAAGGATCGTCGCCATGAAGCCTAAAGGCGTTTTCATCGCCGGCACCGACACCGGCATCGGCAAGACCTGGGCCGCCTGCACCCTGCTGCAGGCGCTGCGCGCGGCCAACCTGCGCGCGACCGGCATGAAACCGGTGGCCAGCGGTTGCGAGGAAACCCCGGACGGCCTGCGCAACGACGATGCACTGGCACTGATTGCGGCCAGCGACCCCAAACCCGAACGCTACCGCGACTGCAATCCGTTCGCCTTCGCGTTGCCGGTATCGCCGCACATCGCGGCGGCGGAGGTCGAGGCGGAAGTCACGCTGCCGCCGATCGAGGACGCCTACGACACGCTCACCATGCTGCACGGCGACGCCATCGTGGTGGAAGGCGTGGGCGGTTGGCTGGCGCCGATTTCCGATTCCCTGCGCGCCAATGCCATTCCGCGGCATTTGCAACTTCCGGTGATCCTGGTGGTGGGCCTGAAGCTGGGTTGCCTCAACCACGCCCAACTCACGGCGCGCGCAATCCGCAGCGATGGCTGCGAGCTGATCGGCTGGGTCGGCAACCGCGTCGACCCGGACATGCTGTACCCCAAGGAAAACCTGGTGATGCTGAACCGGTCGCTGGCGGCGCCGTGCCTGGGCGTGATCGGCCACGGCGTAGAACCGGTCACGGCTGCGGCGTCCCTGCGCGAGGCCGCCGACGCCGTGCGCGGCCTCGCGCCATGACCTGCAAACTGTGCGGCGGCGACACCCAGCTGTTCGGTGAACTGATCGTGCTGGGCCACCACCGCGCGCGCTACCTGCGGTGCGAAGCCTGTAGCTACGTGTTCGTTGAGGCTCCCGACTGGCTGGACGAGGCGTACGCCGACCATGCGATCACCGCGCTCGACACCGGCATCGTGGTGCGCAATCTGTGGCTGGCGGACGCCGTGGACGCGCTGTTGCGCTGGCGTTTTCGCAAGGTGCGAACCGCGCTCGATTACGGCGCGGGCACCGGGCTGTTCGTGCGGTTGATGCGCGATCGCGGCCATGATTTCCGCTGGAGCGATCCGTACTGCGAGAACCTGTTCGCGTGGGGTTTCGAAGCGGAAGCGGACACCCGCTACGATCTCGCCACCTGCTTCGAGGTGGCCGAACACCTGACCGATCCGCTGCCTGCGTTCCACGAGCTCACGGAACGCGCGCCAATCCTGATCTTCACGACCGAATTGCTGCCGGAGAGCAACCCTCGACCGGGCGAATGGCATTACTACGCGCCGGAAGCGGGCCAGCACGTCGGCTTTTTCACGCAGGCCAGCTTGCGGGCACTCGCGAAAAAACTCGGCCGCCACTTCGCCAGCGACGGCCGCATGCTGCACGCCTTTACAACCGATCCGCTTGATCCACGCTGGCTGCGCGTCGTGGCGAAACAGCGACACGCACGCCGGCTGCTGCGCCTGGCTGGCAAGCGTAAGCCGCTGACCTGGAGTGATGCGGAAGCATTGGCGCAGCGACTGCGCGCGCAGCAATCCACCGGCGCGCCACACTGATGCACGCGCGCCGGATCGAACCGGCGCGCGAACGATCAATCAACCCGCTGACTTGGTACCCTCGCCCGGCTCCGGCCGCATGTTGGGCGGCGCCTTGTCCTGCCCTGTTGGCTGCGGCGGCAGGTTCAGTGGATGTGCCTGGATTTCCTTCTGCAGGACCTCGACGGCCTTGTCGAGCTGCGGGTCCTTGCCGGCCAGTTGCTGCGACACGTCTTCGTTGACGACGATGTCGGGTTCGACGCCGTGGCCTTCGACGACGTACTTTCCGTTCGCGTCCGCGCTGGCGAACTGTGGCACGAACACGTCGCCGCCGTCGATCAACGGGCCCCAACTGGTGATGCCGACCACGCCACCCCAGGTGCGGGTGCCGATCAGCGGCCCGAGCTTGGCCTGCTTGAACATGTACGAGAAGATGTCACCGTCCGAAGCGGTGGTGCCGTTGCTGAGCGCCGCGAGGTGCCCGAGGTACGTCGCGCCCGGATAGGTGCCTGCAATTTTGACATTGCGCGCATAGTCGAGGCCGAGCAACTTGCGCGACAGCCGCTCAATCATGGTCTGCGACATGAAGCCGCCGCCGTTGTCGCGCACGTCGATGATCAGCCCCGGCTTGCGCAACTGCGGGTAATACCACTTGATGAATTCGCGCGCGCCGTCGGCGCCCATGTCGGGAATGTGCAGGTAGCCGATCTTGCCGTCGCTGGCCTTGGCGATGTATTCGCGGTTGGCCTGCACCCAGTCGTAGTAGTGCAAGGCCATCTCGCTCGCGATCGGCTTCACCAGCACCGTGCGCGCGCCATCCGTTGTCGGACGCGAATTGACCAGAAGTTGCACCAGCTGTCCCGGCGCGATCCTGAGCAATTGATACGGGTTCTGGTCCTTGGTCAGCGACGTGCCGTTGATCGCGAGGATGTAGTCGCCGGGTTTCACGTCCACGCCGACTTCGGTGAGCGGCGAACGGTAACGCGGCTCGTCGTTCTCGCCGGGAAATACGTTGGCGATCTGGTAACGGCCGCTGGTCGCATCCAGCTTGAAGTCGGCGCCCAGCAGGCCGACGTGCGGCTTGTCCGGCAGGCCGAGGTCGCCGCCCGCGACGTAGGTGTGCGAGTTGGACAGCTCGGCGATCATCTCGCCCAGCACGTAGTTGAGATCGGTGCGGTCGCCGACGTATTTCAACAGCGGCTGGTACTTGGCGCGCAGCGCGTTCCAGTCGTAACCGTTCATGTTGGAGACGTAGAAATGGTCGCGGTAGCGCCGCCACACGTCATTGAAGATCTCGGCGTACTCGGCCTTGGGATCGACCCGCATGAACAGGCCGTCCAACTTGACGTCCTCGGGCTTCGGCTTGGGCGCGTCGAGGTCGATCCGCTTGTAATCCTTGCCGTCGTGCACCAGCAGCGTCGAGCCGTCGGCCGACAGCGCCAGCGGCGCGGCCCCGCCAGCGCCTTCGCCACCGCCGCCACCTTCCGGCTTGTACGTATAGACGTCGCGGTCTTTGCGATCCTTGAACGACCACGCGTGCACCTTCAGCGGCGGCGCGCTTTCGCGGCCGAGGAATGGCGCACCGCTGGTGGCGTACAGGATGGCCTTGGGCGTGATCGCGAACCACGGGATGTTGTCCGGGTCGATCGGCGCGCGCACCAGGCGCTGGTCGATGCCGTCGAAATCGATCTTGTCGTTGATTTGCGACACGGGTTTCGGCTTGGCCTTCTTGCCGTGGTCATCATCCTTGTTTGCGGGCGCGGAAGAATCCGGCGCATGGTCATCACCCGTCGCGCTGTCGTTGCGCGGCGCGAACGGATTCTTGACGTTCTTGCGCAGCGCGTAGGCGAGGATTTGCGTGGTGCGGTTGGTCGCGTAGTCCAGCTCCACGCTGGAGAACTGCGGCGACCATTCGCGATCGCCCAGGAAATAGAGGTATTTGCCGTCAGGCGAGAACGCCGGGCCGCTGGCGTCGGCGTATTCGCGCCCGAGCTCGACGGCCTTGCCAGAAGCGAGGTCGTACACGTACAACCGCGACAACTGGGTGTCCTTGTCCGTCAGCGAGTACGCGAGGTAATGCCCGCCCGGCGACCACGCGTAGTCGCGCCGCGACATACCGGGATCCTGCGCAACCACCTGGTCGTTCGCGCCGGCCGAGGTGCCGACGACATGGATGCGGTTGGCCGAGTCCACGAACGCGAGGTGCTTGCCGTCTGGCGCCCACAGCGGCTGGTAGAGGCGCCCGATCACGCCCTTCGTCAGCATCACGGGATTCGTGCCGTCGGCATCGCGCACCCACACCTCTTCCTCGCCGCTCTCGTCGGAGATGTAGGCCACGCGCTTGCCGTCGGGCGACCAGGATGCTTCGCGCTCGTGCGCGCCCGGCGTGTGGGTGAGGTCGAGCGTGATGCCGTGTTCCAGCGGCACGCTGAACACGTCGCCGCGCGCGGTGAACGCGGCACGCTTGCCGTTGGGGCTCAGCGCGTAATCCTCGATGTACTTCTTGACGCTGCGTTCGGACGCGCGCGAAGCCACGAGGTCGCTCGGGACGTGGATGGCCAGGGCGCGGTCGCTGTGGTTGCGGGTGTCGTAGATGTGCAGTGCACCGGTCACTTCGTACACGATCTGCCCGGCCGCGTCGCCGCTGGCCCAGCGCGCGTCGTCGGTTTTGTAATCGGTCAGTTGCGTGGTCTTGCCATCGCTGGTGTCGTAGCGGTACAGGTTCAGGTGCGGGCCGCGATCGGACAGGAAATAGATGTCCTTGCCGATCCAGACCGGATCGCGATCGGTATTGGGATCATTGGTAATGTTCTTCGCCGACTTCGAAGCGAAGTCATAGATGAAAAGGTCCTGCGCCCAGCCGCCCTTGTAGCGGTCCCAATCGCGGAAATCGCGGAACTTGGGCGAATACACCATCTGCTTGCCATCCGGGGAAAAGCGCGCGGTGCCCGATTGCGGCATCGGCAACACGCTCGGCAGGCCACCGGTCAGGGCCACGGTGAACACGCGCGGATCGGAAATGTTGCGCGAATCACGCCACGAGCGGAACAGCACCGACTGGCCATCCGGCGTCCAGCCATACACCTGGTTGTCGAAGCCCCAGCGCTGCGGCAGCGGGCCCATCGCGGGATAGAACGTCAACTGCGTCGGCTCGCCGCCGGTCGCGGGCACCACGTACACCTGGCTGTCGCCGCCATACTGGCCGGTGAAGGCGATCTGGCTGCAGTCGGGCGAGAAGCGCGCGGCCATTTCCAGGCCCGGCCCCGCGGTCAGGCGCGTCGCGGTGCCGCCCTGGGTCGAGGCGGTCCACAGGTCGCCCGCGTAGGTGAACACCACGCGATTCCCGCATACGTCGGGGAAGCGCAGCAGGCGCGTGCCTTCGACGTTCGCGGCGGCAGTCGCCGTGGCGGACGTTCCGACGGGCGCGGGCGACGTGACCGGCGTGGCGCTCGCGGACGAGGCGGGACTCGATGCTTCACCGGACGCAGCAGGCGGCGAAGACGATTGCGAACACGCGACCAATCCCGCGGTCCCGGCCAACAGCGCGCAACCCGCCAGAACGGTCCTGCAAATCGTGGAAGACATGGAACGCCCCTCGCATGACGGTACGAACCGGCAGCTATACGCGATTTCGCCTGCGGTCGCCAGTCCCGTTTGGCAGGTCCGCCCCTGCGACGAGCGACACCCCCATGACTTGCGTCATGGATGGAACCTTCACGGCTTTCCCGGCATCATGACGGGCCAAGCCACCGGGCCTGCCCTGCGCGGGCCCGGCCGCACGGATCCCACTCGCTTGCGGAGTTCCCCTTGAGCCAAGCCCAACGGTATTACCTGACGGTCGCCAACCTCGCCACCGCGCGCGGCCCCGACGCCGACCTGTCGTTCCAAGGATCGTCGCCGCAGGGTTTCGCCGACGCCTTGCAGGAAGCGCTGCGCAAACCGATCCTGTTCGATCGCTGGAAGACCAGGCAGCCCGACCCCGACGATGTCGATCCCTCGCTGGCGCCGGTCGATGCGAACGCAACGGTCACGGCCGAATTGAAGGACCTGCATACCAACGTCGAAGTGGTCACCACGCTGACCCACTTCGTGCTGCGCCATCGCCTGTTCATCCTGATCGGCCCCCATTGGCAGTTGCACGACGTCGCAGCCGTCCGCTAACCCCTGAATCGGTGGAAGGAGTCACCCCATGCAAGGTCTCAAGACCCGCGTACTCGCGCTCACCTGTTGCGCCATCGCCGCCGGCGGCATCGGCATGACGGCACCTGCGGCCACGCCCGCCGCCTCGAGTGCCAAGGCCGGCAGCCAGGCCAGCAACCCGTTCTTCCAGCCCTCGACGCTGCCGTTCGGCACGTTCGACTTCAGCAAGGTCAAGGATTCCGACTACGTACCCGCGATGGAAGCGGGCATGAAGCAGCAGATCGCCGAGGTCGACAAGATCGCCGACAATCCGGCGGCACCGACCTTCGACAACACCCTCGTCGCGATGGAGAAGACCGGCCAGATGCTGACCCGCGTGATGAACGTGTTCAGCCTCTACGCCGGCGCCGACACCAATCCGACGCTCGAAAAAATCTCCGAGCAGGAAGCGCCCAAGCTCGCCGCGCACCAGGATGCGATCTACCTCAACGCCAAACTGTTCGCGCGCATCCAGAAAATTTACGACCAGCGCGCGCAACTGAAGCTCGACCCGGAATCCGAACGCCTGCTCGAGGTCGACTACCAACAATTCGTCCTCAACGGCGCCAAGCTGTCCAAGGCCGACCAGGCCAAGCTCAAGCAATACAACGAGAAGATCTCGACGCTCAGCACCCAGTTCGGCAACAAGCTGATCGCCGCCGCCAAGGCCGGCGCGCTGGTGGTGGACAACAAGGCCGACCTCGCCGGCCTGACGCCGGCGCAGGTCGAGGCCGCCGCGGAAGCCGCCAAGGCACGTGGCCTGAAGGGCAAATGGGTGATCCCGCTGCAGAACACCACCCAGCAGCCCGACCTTGCGTCGCTTTCCAACCGCGACATCCGGCACAAGCTGTACGAAAACTCGATCAACCGCGCCGAAAAGGGCGACGCCAACGACACCCGCGCGATCATCACCGAGATCGCGTACCTGCGCGCGCAGAAGGCCAAGCTGCTCGGCTTCGACGACTACGCCGCGTGGAAATTGCAGGACCAGATGGCCAAGACCCCGGCCACGGTGATGAGCTTCCTCGACGCGCTGGTGCCGGCCGCCAAGGCGCGCGCCGCGGTGGAAGCCGAGGCCCGCCAGCAGATGATCGACAAGGACCAGAAGGCCGCGGGCAAGCCCGACTTCAAACTCGAACCGTGGGATTGGGAGTACTACGGCCAGCAGGTGCAGAAGGCCAAGTACGACATCGACCAGTCCGAGGTGAAGCCGTATTTCGAGCTGAAGAACGTACTTGAGAACGGCGTGTTCTACGCCGCACACCAGCTCTACGGCATCAGCTTCAAGCAGCGCAAGGGCCTTCCCGTCTGGAATCCGGACGTGCTGGTGTACGAGGTGTACGACTCGAACGGCAAGCCGATGGGGCTGTTCTACGGCGACTATTTCAAGCGTGACAACAAGGCCGGCGGTGCGTGGATGAGCGACATCGTGCATCCCAACACACTGCTCGACCAGTCGCCGGTGATCTATAACGTCGCCAACTTCACCAAGCCCGCGCCGGGCCAGCCCGCGCTGCTGACGTCGGACGACGTCATCACGATGTTCCACGAGTTCGGCCACGCCCTGCATGGCTTCTTCGGCGACACCAAGTATCCCAGCCTGTCGGGTACCAATACCGCGCGCGACTGGGTGGAGTTCCCCTCGCAGTTCAACGAACACTGGGCGTTCTACCCGGAAGTGTTCGACCGCTACGCGAAGAACTACAAGACCGGCGCGCCGATGCCCAAGGAATTGGTCGCCAAGCTGCAGAAATCGCAGTTGTTCAACAAGGGCTATGACATGACCGAGCTGCTGGAAGCGGCCCTGCTCGACATGAACTGGCACACGCTGACGGCCAGCGCGCCCAAGGTCGCGGCATCGGACGTGGACAGCTTCGAGAACCACGCACTCGAGAAGGACCACATCCTGGTGCCGTACGTGCCGCCGCGCTACCGCTCGACCTACTTCCTGCACATCTGGGGCAACGGCTATGCGGCCGGTTACTACGCCTACCTGTGGACGCAGATGCTGGCGGACGACGCCTACGGCTGGTTCGAGCAACACGGCGGCCTGACCCGCGCCAATGGCGACCGCTTCCGCAAGATGATCCTGTCGCGCGGCAACACCGAGGACCTGGCCAAGTTGTACAAGACCTGGCGCAGCCGCGCGCCGAACACCGACGCGATGAAGAAGGATCGCGGGCTGGAGACGGAGAAAAAGTAGCAGCGGTTCCCGGCCGCGACCGGCTTCCCGGTGACTAAAGCAAAGGCCCGCTTCGGCGGGCCTTTTGATTTCTCGCTACGGCAGCTTGCGGCCGATTCTGTTGAAAAACTTGACTCGAAAATTTGGCCGACAAAACATTGGCCGCGAGAACGCGGTTACGGTGCAGTTTTGGTCGCCAACTACGTCGAGTCGAACTCTCATTGCCCAACTTTTGCTGAGAATTGGTACTTTTTTCGTCACCACACGCGCGGCGTGAGTTTTTCAACAGAATCGGCCAGGAGCGGTCAGTCGCGACCCGAATCACGTCGCTCCATAGCCGTCACTGCCGGGCGCTGAGGTGCGGCGGGCTGGGCATCTCTCGCGCAAGCGCAAGGTACTCTTCCCACGCTTACTGCACCGTCGCGGTGGTGTAGCGCTTGGCGAGTTTCTGGAACGCAGGATCGGCGCGCAGCGGCACG